>NZ_JAUBQW010000257.1:0-2960 GCF_036701485.1 Microcoleus sp. Pol11C3
ATCGTTTTTTTTTACGGTTTTACTAGCTTTTTCATTTTAGCTATTTTTTCATGGATTTGCAAAACTGAGATGCACCCTGCGCTTTGCGCTTCGGCGCACCCTACGGATTGCCTTTACAACAAATTGTTAAAAGCAGATGAATTATAAACTAGAATTTCCCCTCTCTCCCGAATTAGAAAAGTATCGCGACAGAATCGAAGCTACCATTAAACCTTACATCGAAATTCAAACCCAGAATAATGATGACGTTAATTGGTGGCAGAGTAAATTTGGGGGATTTCCTTATTTACCTAAAGGCTTTGAATATCCCAAAACTTGTGACGGTAAATATTTATTTTTGCTAGCGCAACTCAACTTTGATGAAATACCGCCTTTAGATGGTTTTCCCGATCGCGGAATTTTGCAGTTTTATATAGCCGACGATGACGTGTATGGTTTAGATTTCGGCAATTACGCCAATGTAGATAATCCCGCAGTCGAACAAAAATTCAAAATAATCTATTTTCCTCAGCCAGACTTCAAAGTTGAAAACATTATTACCAATTATGATTTTTTGCCGGAACCACAATATTTTCCTGTTCAGGGCTGTTGCGGCTTGCAATTTAATAAAAAATATGCGCCGATTAGTACCAATGACTACCAATTTACCGAACTTTTAGGCTCGGAAGTCGCTGAGTTATTTATGAACCCTGAAATTGAGGATGAGTACCTAGAAATATCGCAAGCCGTCGGTCATAAAATAGGTGGTTATCCTGATTTTACACAAGAGGACGTAAGAAAATATAGTAGTAACTCCGAGCAAAAACAAAAACTAGATATTCTTCTATTGCAAATGGATACCGATGGCAATGAGACAGTAGATATCATGTGGGGAGACAGTGGTGTAGGTAACTTTTTTATTGATGAATCTGCACTCAGAGAATTAGATTTTACTAAGGTTTTATATAATTGGGATTGTTCTTGAAAACAGCAGTAAAGTAAGCACACCTAAAAAAATGTAATACGCAGATGCCCGACTTTTTTAAGAAGTCGGGCATCTAACAGATTGAATAGCGTTCGACTATGCCCATGCCCCATGCCCAATTCCCCATGCCCCATGCCCTAAACCTGAGATTTGTGAACCACCACGGGTGTTCCCACCGAGGCCCATTCAAATAGCCATTTAGCGTGATTGACAGCTACATTTGTGCAGCCGTGAGTAACTGGATTGCCAAACAAATTGTGCCAGTAAGCGCCGTGAATTGCATTGCCACCGTCGTAATACATTGTATAGGGAACATCCGGCACGTCGTAGTCCGGGCCAGTCATTCTAGCAACGCGGTATTTGGTTTCAACGGCAAAGGTTCCCGTGCGGGTGGGAGTCGATGATTTGCCGCTGGAAATAACCACCGCGTAAACAGGTATATTTCCTTCCCAAGCTATTAACCTTTGTCTTGACAAATCTATTTCAATCCAGCGCTGGCCCGATTGCTGCAGCTGCATAATTTTATTAGCAATTATGTTGTGCTGTTCGCCGGCTAATGCGGTCATTGAACCGCCGCAGAATGCAGCAACTGTTAGGGCGCACCCGGCACAGAAAGTTCCAGCGCGGCGGAAGTAAGTTGAGTTGATAATGCTGTTCATTTCTCACACCTCGTACTATTTTAGATTTTAGATTGGCTTGTCCTATTTTAGATTTTAGATTTGAAATGTTGGATTGGGAAACGGGACTTAACAAGTTGTTAAGTTTTGGGCGAGAGTTCGGGCAATTTGGACGATCGCCCGCCAATCGCGATTGTCCACTAAGTGTTTAGGAAATAAGTCTCCGGCTAAACCAACGGCGATCGCCCCGGCCTCAATAAATACTTTGGCATTTTCCAGTGTCACCCCGCCAGTGGGAATTAAAGGAATGTTTCCCAGAGGGCCTTGCAGGCTTTTCAGATAAGTCGCGCCTCCCAAAGCCGATATCGGAAACACTTTAACGCAGGTAGCGCCTGCTTGCCACGCGGTCACAATTTCTGTAGGAGAAAAAGCACCGGGGACGATCGGCACTCCGGCGTCAACTGCTGTTTTAATCATCGCTACATCGGTGTGCGGAGTAAACAGAAATTGAGCGCCACAGTCTATTGCTTGCTGCAACTGTTCTAAGTTTAATAAAGTGCCAGTGCCAATACTAAAACTAGGGAATTCCGAGCGGAGTTGAGCAATTAATTCAGCGGCTTTGTGGGTGTTCCAAGTAATTTCAATAAACTGAATTCCTCCTGCTGCTACCGCTGATGCCATCTGCCAAGCAAGTTCCTTTTCGGAGGAACGGATGACTGCGATCGCCCGGTGTTTTTTTAGTAGTGTCAACCAAGATTGATGATTCATGCTAACTGATTTTGCCCCCAGATAATTCAATACAGTTCAGATCGGAAGACCGAGCGGTTGAAACCGCGTCTATATAAACAAAACCCACCTCCGTGGGTTTCCGAGGGGGCGGTTAAAATTGCGTTATTTTCTTTACACCACAGGCAACAAGAGTGCGTTTGACTCGCTAGCTAGAGTAAGTAAAGCCTCAGCATCGCTCGGTTGTACCATCCATATTACCGCCATTTGCATAACCTCGCTCTACCCGTTGTAATGAGCAACAACTTTAGTCACTTTTCCGGTTGAACTGACTTCCATAAACTCACCTGTCTTCGTGCCCTTTTGGTTGATGTAGTAAAAGACAACACTGGAAACTCCCCACATCACATCAAGCAACTCAAACTTGAGGTCAGGATAAACTTCCAGCCCCTTTTTGAAGTAGTTTCGTAGCGCTTCTTTGCCTGTCACTGTCCCAGATGGTTCGTTTAGCAGTTGCGCTGCGACAGGCGATATCAGAATTACATCTTCTGCGTAATGGGAGATGATTCGATCGAGGTTATAGTCATTTCAAATAAATGTGAGACAGAGGCAAGATCATGATAAAATCGATAAAAATAGTTAATTAGAAAAAA
>NZ_JAUBQW010000258.1:0-2940 GCF_036701485.1 Microcoleus sp. Pol11C3
TTTTTAACAATGTATGAAGAGGAGTACAAATTTACTTTTTGTGAGTCAAGCAGAGCGTGCTGTCAAAAAAATGCTATTATGTATGCTATCGCAAGCGAGGCTTTACTGAACCATGTAATTATAGTTCGTTTGATCTGATATTCTCTGCTTTATCCTCCTGAGTGAGGGTCAGTAACATTATACCTCATCTTTCCGAGAAAGGCTATATCTACAATCTTCAGTTTCAGCCTGGTATTGAATAGCATTTTTGCTCCCGAATAAGTAATATAAGAGCAGCCCTAACCGTGATTTAAGGCTAGATAGAAGATACTGGACTCGCTTTCAGGTAATAGAGAGGTTAGTCAATGACGCTGCCGCGTGACTTTTTAATTGACATAGGTGGTAACTACGATCTTTCGCCAGAGGAAAAGGAGGCTTTTGTAATCTGGTTTAGCAGCAACAAGACAGGGTTGGAGATAGCAACAGAACTCCATATCAGCAACAGTGCGCTTACCACTCGCATGAGCCACGTTTACAAAAAGTTCAGTATCAACGGTAAAGGCCCAGGTAAATATGGTCGCTTGCTCTATTTTCTGACTGCTAAATATCGTAAATGCAAGGCTTCGGACTCTCCAACTTCTAATCTGTCAGAGGATGAGTTAAATGACTTGGTGCAAGAGGTGCGCCAGAATTGCCGCGAGATGATTCAAGACCAGTGCGGTATAATGCGATCGCTCACCATGTCACAACCCATTGACGTAAGTGACCTCTACACCAAGGTCAATATTCTGGAAAAAATTACCAGTCATCGGCGGCGCGAAATAGATGAACTGTTGCAAGACTGTAACCCGGAAAACTTCGAGCGCTTCGGACTTGGCAGAGTAACTGATAAAGGAAGACCTGGACTAGAAGCGGTTGAGAAATACTCAAAATTAATGGTGTTGGGTAAGCCCGGTTCAGGAAAAACTACATTTTTGAAGCATTTAGCAATCCAGTGCGAGCGAGCTAAATTCCAAGCTCATCGCGTTCCTATTTTTATCACGCTCAAGCAGTTTGCAGAAACAGAAGGAAAACCTAGCTTACTGGAATACATCACCCAGATACTTTCTGATTGTGATGTCTCGGATGAACAAATAGCTGTTCTTCTATTGAAGCACGGTAAAACACTGGTTTTACTCGATGGTTTGGATGAAGTAAAAGATGAGGATAACAACCGTGTCATCAAGCAAGTTCGCGATTTTTCTGACAAGTTTCGCACCAATCAGTTCGTAATAACTTGCCGGCTTGCAGCAAAAAATTATACTTTTGAGAAGTTTACAGAGGTTGAAGTCGCAGATTTTGATGACGAGCAGATTAATACCTTTGCCCAGAAATGGTTTCAGAGTAAAGGACCTGCCAAAGCCGAAGAATTTATTGAACAGCTTACGGAAAATGACCGGATTCGACAACTGGCAACAAATCCGTTACTGCTAACGCTGTTATGTTTGGTGTTTGAAGAACCGGTCCAATTCCCTGTTAATCGTTCGGAACTTTATGAAGAAGCAATAGACATTCTGCTGAGCCGATGGGATAAAACGCGAAACATAGAGCGAGATCAGGTATATAAAAATCTCTCATTGCAGCGTAAGAAAGATTTACTTAGTCAAATTGCTTTAACGACGTTTGAGCGGGGGGACTATTTATTTAAACAGAAACAACTAGAACAGTACATTTCTGATTACATCCGCAATCTACCTGATACTCATAACCCTCCAGAAGTTTTACAACTGGATAGTGGGGCAGTTTTGAAGTCCATTGAAGCGCAGCATGGGTTATTAATGGAACGGGTTCAAAAAATCTACTCTTTTCCTTACTTGAGTTTTCAAGAGTATTTCACAGCTAGAGGAATTGTTAATAGTAATGGCATAAATGCTGTGGAAATGTTGGCAACTCATATCACCGATAAACGCTGGCACGAAGTTTTTTTACTAGCGGCTGATATGTTGCAGCCTACTGATGATCTGCTGTGGTTAATGAAGCGAAAAATTGATCTTATCATAACCTCAGATGAAAAATTGCAGCAGTTCTTGGCTTGGGTTAATCAAAAATCTTTTGAGATTCAAATTCCTGATAACTTAATGACTAAAGTATTTTACTTTTATATTGACCTGCTAGACTTTTATCTTGACCTGCTATCTGGCAATAACTTTACATTTTACGTGATGTTAGGCGAGCAAAATCTTTCGCTTGAATACGATCTCTACCTTTACCTTATTCTTAAAAATGCCCTTACTCTTACGCGAGTGTTTAGCCGCACTATTAACTTTTACCTTGAAGGGGATGAAGTCGATGGCATTGCTCAGATTTTCAACTTTTACTTTGATCGAGTTTTGACAATTCAGCTTAATTCGGAACTAACCCAATGGCTTCGTCAACTCCAAGAACAGCTTCCCGATAGAGATGATTGTTCAGAAACTTATTATAAAGAATGGTGGCAATCTGACGGGGAATATTGGACTGAAGAATTAAGAGCAGCCATGATTATTAACCGCAATATCGGTTACTATTGGCCGTTAACTGATAGCCAGGAGGAATTAATAAAGCAATACTACGATGCAACTAGCTTGCTGCTCAGTTGTATGTATAATTATCCTGACCAGACAAAGAAGCAAATTGAGGAGAGCCTATTGCGTTCTCCTGCCGAGTTTAAGGTAGGGATATATTTACTTCCGAGTAAATTATTACAGTTGTCTAATCATAGGGGTGGATTACAATATGCTTTAAAAAAAGTAATAAAGTTTGGTACAGATATTCCTCCAGATCATGGTGTACAGCTTAATTTACTAGAGTTGTTGAGTTGGGACTGTTAAGCTCTTGACGCTCGCCCTCACTCTGAGAACAGAATCTAAATAGGGCTTGCTGAATATATCGATCGCACTTGAGGTAGCCTGGGTTTTGAGCGCGCGATCGAGAATAAAGTGC
>NZ_JAUBQW010000032.1:0-50934 GCF_036701485.1 Microcoleus sp. Pol11C3
TTATCTTTAGTTGAGTTTGAATATATCGGTCGCTCCTATTCATAGTTTGCGATCGATTATTCAGCAAGCCCTAATTAAGAATGTCCTAACCGTCGGGCGCAGTTTCTATAATTGATCACCTTACTAAACTAATTTTTATTAATTGTTTTGTGAAAAACAGGTATAATATGATATTAGGCTATGTTAGCATAATTAAGTTTGCAGTAAGTAAGAAAGTCCTGATATAGTTTCCGCTGGCATCCGAATAATTTTCAGAGTGCAGTGTGAGCGTCCTGATCGCACGCTTGGTATCATTCCGATATAACCGAGTTTGATATCGCTCCAAAAACTTGGTTTCTTCACCTAAGTCGGGCCGTCAAAAAAGCGAGTTTTGGCAGAAACCTGGTTTTAGAGCGTAACTTAACTTGATAAGATACCATTTTTGAGTGTGCGACCGACATTCAGAACCTCGGTTTGTTGATCCTCGAAAAAATTTTGATAATATTATAGCAACAGTCCATAGGGTAATGACGTTCTTAATTGCTAAAACGCTCGCTTTTATAGCTTCTACCTTCTTCCTTCTTTTTACCCTGAGCGACTTGCCCGATCCCGAAGCCGATGGGAGCCAAAGAGCCTTCAATATCTGCTATAAATATAATTAGCGCAGTTTGAAAGGTTTTGGAGAGCAGAGATGCTCGATCGGCTTTTCCATAAAACCTATGAGAAAGTTCGATCCCGTACCTTTCCACTAACTGTAGAGCGGCGTATATATACTATTAATTAAAAAGATATACTGTAGAAAGTTGCCTACAAAGCGCCAGAAAATATGCACCCCCACCTCCAGCGCCAACTCGAACAGCTCGGTTTAGCTAGGGAGTCCCCCCCTCCCAATGCTGAGCAGTGGCAGCTTTTATTAGAGCAGGTAAGTTGTAGCTATGAGGAATCTCGGAGCGAGCAGGAACCGCTGCGGCAGGCTTGTTTGATATCCAAGTCCGTGGCGCTACAGGATTTGATATCCTCGCCCCAGTCGGCTCAAGACACTCCAGTAGCTTCAGAAATCGATCGACTGCGAGCCATTATCAACAGTTTGGGGGCGGGATTGTGTATCCTTGACGCGGACGGGTTGGTCATCTGGGTGAATCCAGAGGCCGAACGCTTGCTGGGGTGGCGAGAGTCGGAACTTAGAGGCGTTTCCCTGGTACATCGCATCGCCAGTCAGCAAAGTCAAAGCAAGAAATCCCAAGTTTTGAGGGCTCCGAAACAGTTCCAAAGCAAGAGTGAAGATGCAGCGATCGCGCCTACACTAGGTTTACAAGAGGCGATCGCCTCCGGTCAACCTTACAGCAATTGGGACGACGAGTTTCTGTGCCGCGACGGCAAGATTTTACCAGTTTCCTATTTTTTCAATCCCGCAGTTGAGGGCGGCGAAATATCAGTCTTGGTGTTTTTTGACATTAGAGAACACAAGCAATCCCTCTCGATGCTGCAAGCCGTTCTAGAATCTACAGATGCTGGAATTATAGCGGTTGACAGAAACGGCAATATATGCAATTATAATCAGAAATT
The DNA here is from genome assembly GCF_036701485.1 of Microcoleus sp. Pol11C3. Taxonomy (NCBI): domain Bacteria; kingdom Bacillati; phylum Cyanobacteriota; class Cyanophyceae; order Oscillatoriales; family Microcoleaceae; genus Microcoleus; species Microcoleus sp. Pol11C3. Next base: position 1,546 of record NZ_JAUBQW010000032.1, read on the forward strand.
TGTCGAGATGTGGGATTTGTCCCCCAGCAAAGGAAAGTTGAGCCGATCGACCTTCGGCACTGTCAAAAAAACAATCGAAACAGGATTACCCTTCGCTAGGGAACAATTAAAAGACCCCCAAGGATTTCTCCAAAACGTGATAAAAGTGTCGGCAGATCCAGAGATTCAAATCAGCGAATTATTAGAATTTAAAGACGGAAAAATTATCGAATTAAATTCGTTTCCCTCAAAAAAAGTGGGAGGGAACAGAGTTTGCAGAGTCTGGAGCTTTCGAGACGTTACCGAGCGCGAAAAAATAGAACAATCCTTAAAGTATCGAGTAGAATTCGCTCAGTTGATTGCCAGTTGGTCAACCCATTTCATCAGCCAGCCCTTATCAGAAATAGACAAAAGCATCGCTCAAACCCTGGAAGCGTTCGGCACCTTCACCGGCTTTAACCGGAGTTACATCTACCTGTTATCAGAAGACAAAACCCGCGCCGACAAAACCTACGAGTGGTGCGGCGAAAGCATTCCGGCAGTCAAAGACAGCACCGACAAACAAATAGACATCGCACAAATCCCTTGGATCGTAGAAAAGCTCGATCGCGCCCAATGCCTCTATATTCCCGAAATGGGCGAACTCCCGCCCCCAGTAAAAGCCGAAATAGCCTATTTTCTCGGTCAAAATTTAGCCGAATTCCAGACAGACTCCCCATCCCAAACAGTCAATCAAACAGGAACCGCCTTAATACCTTCGATGGGCGCTTCCCTAAATAATGTAGAATTGAAAAAACAGCTAAAAAATATTAAATCGCTGATAATTCTTCCCCTAATTATTAGTAAAAAGCTAGTAGGATTTCTCGGATTCGATGGCTTAAAGCAAACAGCAGGTCTAGCAACCGAAATATCCACACAGCTAAAAATAGTAGGAGAAATGCTCGCCAATGTCCTAGAGCGCAAGCGAGCAGAAATTGCCTTGCTGCAAGAGAAATCAAGCTACCGCAGCATCTTTGAAAACGCAGTCGAAGGCATATTCCAGACAACGCCGACCGGGCGTTACCTCCGCGCCAATCGCGCACTAGCCGAGATTTACGGCTACGAATCCTGTGCCCAAATGCTAGCCGAACTCACAGATATCAACCGCCAATTTTACGTTGACCCCAATCGGCGCGCCGAGTTTATGGCCCAATTGGGCGCAGTCCGCCAAGTGTCAAAATTTGAATCCCAAATATACCGCCGAGATGGTAGCACGATCTGGATTTCCGAAAACGCCCGCAGCATCTGCGACGAAAACGGCAGCGTTTTGTACTACGAAGGCACAGTCCAAGACATCACCGATCGCAAACAAGCAGAATCCGCCATGCAGTTGGCCCTAGAAGCAGCAGAATCAGCCAACCGGGCAAAAAGCACATTTCTCGCCAACATGAGCCACGAACTTCGCACACCCCTCAACGCCATCATCGGCTACAGCGAAATGCTTCAAGAAGAAGCCGAAGAATTGGGTAGTTGCGAATCCGTCCCCGACCTCGAAAAAATCCGCAGCGCCGGCAAACACCTGCTGTCCCTGATTGACGACATCCTAGATATTTCTAAAATTGAAGCAGGCCGAATGGATCTCTACTTAGAAACCTTCGACATCCATACCTTAATTGAAAGTGCTGTTGCCACGGCCAGGCCGCTGGTCGAGAAAAACGGTAATACCCTAGAAGTGTACTGTCCAGACAACCTCGACACCATGCACGCCGACATGACCAAAGTTCGGCAAGTGCTGCTTAACTTGCTCAGCAACGCTGCCAAGTTCACACAAAACGGGACAATTGCGATCGGAGTGGAAAGAATTAAAAATGAACAATTAAAAATGAAAAATCAAGAGGAATTTTCCCAAATTTTAATTTCCAACTCCGAATTTTTAAGTTTCCGCGTCGCCGACACCGGCATCGGCATGACACAAGACCAATTGCAGCGAGTTTTCCAACCTTTCACCCAAGCTGATGCCTCGACTACCCGCGAGTACGGTGGCACCGGTTTGGGACTGGCAATCAGCCAGCGCTTCTGTCAGATGATGGGCGGTAGCATTGAGGTCAGCAGCAGCTTAGGCGGCGGCAGCACTTTCACCCTGCTCTTGCCCAGCGCCATCAAACAGCCGGAAATCCCCAACAAAGTCCGCGACAGCACTAGCCCTCCAGACGCCCCCGCTATCGGCACTGTGCTGGTAGTGGACGATGACCCGATCTCGCGGGATTTAATCCAGCGCGCCCTAAGTCGCCAAGGACTGCATATAGAAGTCGCCGGCGGTGGCGAGCAAGCCCTCAGACTCGCTAAAAAACTGCGGCCAGACGCGATTACCCTCGACGTGATTATGCCCGGAATGGACGGCTGGGCGGTACTCTCCGCCCTGAAGGCAGATCCTGACCTTGCCTCCATTCCCGTAATCCTGCTATCCTTTGTGGGCAACAAAAGCCTCGGCTTTGCATTGGGCGCTTCGGAGTACCTCACCAAACCAGTGGACGGCAAACGGCTGGCTGCTTTGTTGAACAAGTACCGACGCGACCAAGACGGCGTTGCAAGTAACAATTTGACCTGTCAGATTCTAATTGTGGAAGACGACGTTGCCACGCGCGAAATACTGCGATGCGTACTAGAAACACAAGGCTGGGCAGTAACGGAAGCTGACAGCGGACGCGCTGCTCTCGATCGGCTAAAAGTTGCTCGCCCGCACCTGATATTACTGGATTTGATGTTGCCAGAAATGGATGGTTTTGAGTTGATCAGCGAAATTCGCAAATCCCATTCGGGAGATCCTATACCGATTGTTGTGATCACGGGGAAAAACTTGACACCGGCCGAAAGCCAGCAACTAAACGGCTACGTCGAGGGGGTGCTACAAAAGGGAGTCTACAGTTGCGATACTTTGTTGCGCGATGTTCGCTCTATAGTCAATGACAGGTTCGATCGCAGGTACGACTCGAAAGGCAAGGAGAACACCAATGGCTAAAATCCTGTTGGTCGAAGATAACGAAATGAACAGAGATATGCTTTCCAGGCGTCTGGCCCGCAAGGGACACGAGGTCTTTATTGCTGTTGACGGTGCTGAGGGAGTGTCGATGGCGCTCGCGAAAGTACCAGATTTGATTCTGATGGATATGAGTCTGCCGGTTCTCGACGGGTGGCAAGCAACGCAGCAAATTAAGGCTGCTCCTGAAACTAGCAGGATTCCAGTGATTGCCCTGACGGCTCACGCAATGGCGGGCGATCGTGAAAAGTGTCTTGCCGCCGGCTGCAATGACTACGACACTAAACCGGTCGAGTTTCCCCGACTTTTGGGTAAAATTGAAACGCTTCTGAAAGAGGCCCTGACATGAAAGGTGACGAGGGCAGCGTGCTGGTTGTTGACGACAATGAGGTAAACCGCGATTTGCTGGCCCGCCGACTTCAGCGTCAAGGCCATGTGGTGACTGTTGCTGAAGATGGCCTCCAAGCTCTGGAAATGTTGCGAAGAGATCCTTTTGATTTGGTTCTCCTAGACATTATGATGCCGCAAATGAACGGCTATCAAGTGCTGGAAAATCTGAAGGCGGACGAGAAGTTGCGCCATATCCCGGTGATTATGATTTCGGCGGTAGACGATATCGATAGTATCGTCCGGTGTATTGAGTTGGGGGCGGAGGATTATCTTTCTAAACCATTCAATCCGGTATTGCTCAAGGCTCGGATTAGCGCTTGTCTGGAAAAGAAGCGCCTGCGGGATAAGGAGCAAGCGTATTTACAGGAGTTGGCCCTGGAAAAGGAAAAGTCCGAGCGTTTGCTGTTAAATATTTTACCGAAGGCGATCGCGCAGCGCCTGAAACACGGGGAAATTACGATCGCAGACAGTTTCGCTGAGGTAACAGTGATGTTTGCCGATTTGGTCGGTTTTACTCAGCTTTCGGCTCATTTATCGCCGGCCCAATTGGTGGAGTTGCTCAACGAGATTTTTTCGGCTTTTGACGAGTTGGCCGAGCGCTATGGACTTGAGAAAATTAAGACGATCGGCGATGCTTATATGGTGGTTGGCGGTTTGCCGACGCCCAGCGACGACCACGCCGAGTCGATCGCCGAAATGGCGTTGGAAATTCAAGCAGCAATGACTAAGATTCGTACCAAGGGAGGTCAGCCGCTCAGCATTCGCATCGGCATCCACACAGGCCCGGTAGAAGCTGGGGTAATCGGTACTAAAAAATTTACTTACGATTTGTGGGGAGATACGGTAAATACAGCTTCCCGGATGGAATCTCAAGGCGTCTCCGGCAGCATTCAGGTGACAGTTGCTACCTACGAGCGCCTGCGGGGTAAGTACGTTTTTGAGGAGCGAGGCGTGATTCCGGTGAAGGGGAAAGGCGATATGATGACTTATCTGCTTGTGGCCCGAAACCCTTAATTAATCATTGGGCATTGGGCATCGGGTATCGGTAACTAATATCAACAGTTAACACTCAACAGTCAACAGTCAACAAATGAACGTAAATTCTAATCTTTTAATGTACGCCCAATGGGCGGGAATTCTGACAGGAGCCTTGGCTATTCTAACAGTTATAGCATTTATCTTCAAATGGGGTTTTCGCTTCCGATTGGTAGGAGTGACAAGCTTTATGGCAGTAATTGCTGCGAGTATATTCGGTCTCGGTTTGGGACTGTTTTCGCGCACAGAAATTCCCGGTGCAGTTCGCTATTCTTTAGTTTACGATACAGGCGGCGCTCAAACAGTAGTTACTGTGCCACCTACGATCACCGAATCAGAATTAGAAGCAACGATGCGACAAGTAGCAGCAGATTTGTACTCTCCAGGGCGCTCTGGACGCGGAAGAGACTACATGACAATCCGGGTTCGTACAGTTGTACATCCTGAACCTGGGCTGTCGCAGCCGCTGTTTTTGGGCGAGGTGAGGCGATCGCTCGCGACTCGTTATGATGACAAAATGGCGATCGAAATCTTCCCCGAAAAAGTTGCTATTCTGAAAAAATATCAAGCTTAAAAATAGGGTGCAGCAGCATTCTTAGAACTTACGCAGGGGAGAGCAGAAACCGGGTTTTTTACCGAATTTGCGCGTTACAACGAAGTATTTTTGTAAAAAACCCGGTTTCTTTGGTCGTAGTGCGTAAGCGCTGAAAAAATAATTTAAAATTATAAAAATAATATCAAATTATGACTCAAGAGTCAGAAAAATTACTAACAAACCTTTACAACGCTTTTGACCCATTCTATCCTTTACCAGCAGGAGATCCGCAGTATGTTGACTGTCGAGAAGTGCGAGGAGATGGCGATATTATCGAAGATTTGGGCAGAAAGATTAAGCTATCGCAGCGAATGACTTGTCAGTTGTATGCTGGACATCGCGGTGCGGGAAAGTCAACAGAATTGCTGCGACTTCAGGAATATTTGCAAAATCAAGGCTGCTTTGTAGTCTATTTCGCGGCTGACGAACAAGATATTAATCCCGAAGATACTGAATATACTGATATTTTGCTAGCTTGCACCAGACATTTGTTAGAAGAACTCAGAAATGCCAACTCTAAACCTTTACGCGATTGGATGCGAGATAGGTGGGAAGATTTGAAAGATTTAGCCCTAACCGAAGTGTCTTTTGAAACGTTAAGCTTAGAGTCGCAAATTGCTCAGTTTGCCAAACTGACGGCGAATGTCAGAACCGTACCGAGTCTGCGCCAAAAAATTCGAGATAAAATTAATCCCCACACAACGACGCTGATTGATGCGCTGAATGAGTTTATTGGCGATGCTAAAAAAAACTTGCCGGATAAATCTTCGCAACTCGCAGTAATTGCCGATAATTTAGACCGAATTGTGCCGTTTTCCCAAGACGGGAAACGCAGCAATCTCGACGAAATCTTTTTAGACCGCACTGAACAACTCAAAGCTTTAGATTGTCATGTCATTTACACCATACCGATTTCTATGGTGTATTCTAACCGCGCTACTGAGTTAATCAATAATTATAACGACCCGCAAGTGTTGCCGATGATTATGGTGCAGAATCCTGACGGCAGCACCAACGAAGCGGGACTTGCTAAAATCAAAGAGTTGATTGAAAAGCGGGTAAAACAAGTCAATCCGAATCAATCTTTAGAAACAGGATTGTTTGACAGTGGAGAAACTATAGAACGCCTGTGTTTGATGAGTGGCGGTCACGTCAGAAATTTGCTGTTGATGATGCAAGAAGCAATAACTCGCACCGAGGATTTGCCAATTACTGCAAAAGCAGCGCAAAGGGCAATTACTCAAGCGCGGGATGTCTACCGCAGAACTCCTGAAGAAGGCGAATGGCAAATTTTAGCGAAAGTATCCCAAACTCAGCGCATACTGAACGATGAACAGCACCGCAATTTATTGTTTAGCCGCTGTATTTTGGAATACCGATACTATGATGAAGAAGGAGAAATGCAGCCTTGGTATGATGTTCATCCGCTGATTAAAGGAATTAAGCAATTTAAAGATTGTCTTGTACAACTTAGCCATGACAGTAGAAATAATTGATTGGGATGCCGATTTACCAGAAGCAGAACCAGAGGAAGAATATCAAACTCTGGTACGCACTCTCAAACGGACAAATGGTTTCCGGTTGTTGTTTGTTGAGTGTTCGCCTGCGGAAGGTGAACGCTTGATTGCGAAAGTTCAAGCAGATGTGCCGCAGAAAAAGATTGATGTGTTGCCGCTGGATGAGTCGGTTTATAATTTTTATAAGATAATTGAAGATTTGCCAAAGCGAGATGAAATTAATATCCTGTTTGTGAAAGGCTTAGAATATTCACTTTATGAATATGAGAAAGAAAAAAAAGAGATCGGATGGGAAAGCCAGGATATTTATTCTTATAGTTGGCGGGGTGTGCCGCCTGTTTTAATTAATTTAAACCAGCAGCGGGAAAGGTTTAGAGATGATTTTAAGATTTGTTTTGTGTTTATTTTGCCTCGTTTTGCAGTTAATTATTTGATCCAGCGGGCCCCGGATTTTTTTGATTGGCGATCGAGTTTATTTAAGTTGCCGATGGATAAAGAACTGCTGCAACTAGAATCAAGGCAGGCTTGTTCCGAAAGAGGGAAGCGAGAAGATTATCTAGCTTTGACTTTCCAAGAAAGAAAACGGGAATTGGTGAGGATTCAATCTTTAATTGATGAGGATGGGCAAACACCCGAACAACAAGCAGAATTGTTTTATGAACAAGGTTTATTATATGGCTATGCTGAAGAATATACAAAGGCGATAGCCTCCTTCGACAAAGCCTTAGAATTCAAACCAGATTATGACGAAGCCTGGTACTATCGCGGCATTGCACTGGCTAATTTAGAAAGATGGGAAGAAGCGATAGCCTCCTATGACAAAGCCTTAGAATTCAAACCAGATTATCACGTAACCTGGAACAATCGTGGCAAAGCACTGGGTAATTTAGGAAGATGGGAAGAAGCGATAGCCTCCTTCGACAAAGCCTTAGAAATCAAACCAGATTATGACGAAGCCTGGTACTATCGTGGCATTGCACTGGATGATTTAGGAAGATTAGAAGAAGCGATCACCTCCTATGACAAAGCCTTAGAAATCAAACCAAATTCATACCAAGCCTGGTATAATCGGGCCAATACACTGGATGATTTAGGAAGATTGAAAGAAGCGATCGCTTCCTATGACAAAGCCTTAGAAATTAAACCAGATTCATACAAAGCCTCGTTCAATAGAGGCAAAAGCCTGGGTAATTTAGGACGATGGGAAGAAGCAATCGCCTCCTACGACAAAGCCTTAGAAATCAAACCAGATTTACAGGAAGCCTGGAACAATCGGGGCTGTGAACTGTGTAATTTAGGAAGATGGGAAGAAGCGATAGCCTCCTTGGACAAAGTTTTAGAATTCAACCCCGATGATGACTTTGCTTGGGAAAATCGGGCCATTGCACTGAATAATTTAGGAAGATGGGAAGAAGCGATAGCCTCCTACGACAAAGCCTTAGAAATCAAACCAGATGATGACGCAGCCTGGCACCAGCGGGGCATTGCACTAGGTAATCTAGGAAGATGGGAAGAAGCGATCGCCTCCTTCGACAAAGCCTTAGAAATCAAACCAGATTTACACGAAGACTGGTTTAATCGGGGCAGGACACTGGATAAGTTAGGAAAATTGGAAGAAGCGATCGCCTCCTACGACAAAGCCTTAGAAATCAAACCAGATTTACACGAAGGCTGGTTCAATCGGGGCCATACACTAGATAGGTTAGGAAAATTGGAAGAAGCGATCGCCTCCTACGACAAAGCTTTAGAAATCAAACCAGATTTACAACAGCTTGTCTGGTACATTCGGGGCCATGCACTATGTAATGTAGGCTTATTAGAAGAAGCCATCGCCTCCTACGACAAAGCCTTAGAAACCAAACCCGATTTACACGTTTTCTGGTACCTTCGGGGCCATGCACTATGTAATTTAGGCTTATTAGAAGAAGCCATCGCCTCTTATGACAAAGCCTTAGAAATTAAACCAGGCGATCACTTTGCCTGGTTATTTTATTTAGATTTATTAGAAGAAGCCATCGCCTCTTATGACAAAGCCTTAGAAATCAAACCAGGCGATCCCTTGGCCTGCTACAGTATTAGACATCTGCCTTTTATAATAAAGCTTGCTGTTATGCGTTGCATAGTCAAATTGACCAAGCCATTCAGAAGTGGCAGCAAGCCATCAATGTGAATCCTGACAAATACCGAGACATGGCAAAAACTAACTCGGATTTTGATAGCCTGCGATCGCATACTCGGTTTCAAGCCTTGATTCAAGAATAGGGAGTTGCGGCGGGGCGGGTTTATGAGATTGTCGATTTTAGGCAATTATTGTTGGTAAAACCCGCCGCTATAGCATCAAAAACACTTTTCAACGAAGCTAAGGCACACGATATAATAGGATAATTAATAGCGAGGTAAAAGATGACTCAACTAAATGTTAATCTAACCAATGACAGATTTACCGAACTCATCGCCCATGTCGAGGATACTGGAGAACGAATTGTCATAGAACAGGAAGGAAGAGCGATCGCTGCTATCATTACTTATGCAGACCGGAAGCGACTGGAGGCCCTAGAAGCTGCCCTAATTAACAAAGCAAAACTAGAAGAATATGAATGGCTAAAAGCTGCAATCCGCAATCCCGCTTTTGATTCTCTGAGAGACTCAGCGGAAGATATCTACACTTTAGCTGATGGCTTTCCATTCCACGACCCTGAATGGATTAAAACAGTAGCGATCGAGCCTCATTTTGGTTCGATCCTAGACCCCGAAGAAGACATTTATACCATAGCTGACGGTAAACCATTCCATGACGAAGGGTAAGATTTTCCTAGTACCGTTTCCCTATGATGATTTATCGGCAAACAAACTGCGTCCAGCAGCTTGTTTGACTAACCCTTTGGGAGCGCGGCGTCATGTTATTCTTGCTTATATTACAAGTCGCTTGCCAACAAATCTACTGGAAACAGATATCGTATTAGATGCTTCTCCTCTCGACTTTCAGGCTTCAGGGCTGCGGGTGCCATCTACTATCAGGCTGGATCAACTGGTAACTGTTTCTACAGTGGTTGTTCAGCGCGAGTTGGGTGAATTGTCATCAGATACACAGGCTCAAATTGCTGAAAAGCTCTGCAATTTGCTAAGTCAGTGATCGCCGATAGGTGAAAATTATATCAGGATTTACGCAACTTTTAAAGTTTTACACTACCCGTAGTAACAAGGGCCGCAATGCACTACAAATAGGATTGATGTGTAAGTCCTGTTAGATATTGAATGAGGTTTGTCACACCTCAGTGCGATCGCCCATTCCTCTTTTCTACGCAGTCAGCTTAAAAAAATAGTATTAATCTATACCTACAAATCCAAGCTCTAGAATTATCATGAAAAAAATTGAAAAAGTCCCCAAATTCCTGTAAAATTGCCATAAATAACCAAATAGTCGCGATCGAAAGCACTCACAGGCGAAAAAGATCGCATATAAAAAAGAAAAAAATCAATTAAACAGAAAATGAGGTGAAACCCCTTGCAAAAATTAGCCAGTATAGAAAAGCCGATCGACTCAGGGGAAAAATCCATAGCAGTCAACACCCAAAAGGCTCAAACATTGTACGAACGCGGCAACGCCCTAGAAGCAATGGGGCGCTTCCAAGCTGCGATCGAATCTTGGGAAGAAGCGATCGAACTTGAACCAAAATTTTATGAAGCCTGGTACAACCAAGGCGTAGCCCTCAAAAAACTGGGCCAGCTAGAAGAAGCGATCGCAGCCTACAACAAATCCCTACAAATCAAACCAAACAATCCCGAAGCGTGGTATAATCGCGCCAACGTTTTGCGGAAGGTCAACAGACTCTCAGAAGCGATCGCATCCTACGAAAAGGCGATCGAACTCAATCCCAGCTACCCCGAAGCTTGGACGAACCGCGGCAACACCCTCGTCAGCTTAGAACAATTATCAGAAGCGATCGACTCCTACGACAAAGCCATAGCCATCAAACCAGACTACTGCGAAGCTTGGTACAACAAAGCATTTGCCCTGAGAAAATCCGACCAAAATACAGCGGCGATCGCCTCCTTCGATAAGGCGCTGGAACTAAGACCAGACTTGCATCAAGCCTGGTACAACCGTGGGTTAGCCCTAACGGATGAAAAACTCTACCCGGAAGCCGTCGCCTCTTTCGACAAAACCCTGCAACTGCGACCGAATTCCCCCGAAGCCTGGAACAAACGCGGCACGGCGATCGCACAAATGGGAGAATTTGAAGCAGCGATCGCATCCTGGGACAAAGCCCTCGCACTCAAGCCAGACAACAGCGAAACCTGGTACAACCGCGGCTTAGCCTTGGTCAACTTAAAACGCTTTGAAGAAGCAGTCGCCTCTTGGGACAAAACCCTAGAGTTGCAGCCAGAAAACATCGAAGCTTGGTACAACCGCGCCGTCGCCCTCAAAAAAATCCAACGATTTACCGAAGCCATCGCCTCCTACGATAAAATCATCGCACTCAACCCCAACGATCCAAACCTCTACTATCAAAAAGCTTGCGTTTACGCCCTGGAAAAAGAAGCGGGCGAGCTCACAAACAGCCAGGAAATTGTAACTACCAGTATCCGGCTGGCGATCGAAAACTTGTCCAAGGCGATCGAACTCAATCCGCATAAATACCGGAAATTGTGCAAAAATGACTCTAAATTGCGTACAATACGGGAAGAAGTGCGGTTTTTAGCTTGATTTCAGGGTAGCAATGATTGATGGATACGGATGCCGCACCGCAACCTTTGTAGGCAAAACAGCACCATAAACCCCCATCATGCAAACCCTAGACAAGACTCAAGCAAAATTCGCTCAACTGGCAGCCCACCTCAGAGAAGTTAACGACATCGAATCAGCCTCGTCGCTGCTGCATTGGGATCAATCAACCTATATGCCCGCCAAAGGTGCAAGTGCTAGAAGCCGCCAGTTAGCGACTCTCAAACAAATATCCCACGAAAAATTTACCGACCCCAAAATTGGTGAACTCCTAGAAGACTTGCGTTTCTACGAACAAACCCTCCCCTACGACTCCACCGCAGCCAGCCTGATCCGCATAGCCCGCAGAGACTACGATCACGCCGCCAGAGTCCCCGCAACCTTCATGTCAGCACTCTGCCGCCACCAAGCCGACTGCTACGAAGCTTGGGCTGCGGCTAGGGCAGCCAACAATTTCGCAGCCGTCGAGCCGTATCTCGAAAAAACCCTAGAATTAAGCAGGCAGTACGCCGAGTTTTTCCCCGGATACGAACATATCGCCGATCCTTTGATCGATCGTAGCGACTACGGCATGAAAGTATCCCTGCTGCGCCCGCTTTTGGCCAAACTGCGTCAAGAATTAGTGCCGATAGTCGAAGCCATCACCTCCCAACCTCCCGCCGACGACTCCTGCTTGCACCAAAACTTCCCCGAATTGCAACAACTAGAATTCACCCGCAAAGTCGTAGAACGCATGGGGTACGACTTCCAGCGGGGACGCCAAGACACCACCCTGCACCCGTTCATGACCAACTTCTCCATAGACGACGTGCGTATCACCACCCGCGTCTACGAAGACCACCTGGATCAAGCACTCTTCAGCAGCATCCACGAAGCCGGACACGCCCTCTACGAACTCGGAAATTCCCCGGAATTTGAGGGCACGCTGCTTGCAGGCGGCATTTCCTCGGGCCTGCACGAAAGTCAGTCGCGACTTTGGGAAAATTTGGTCGGGCGCAGCCGCGGTTTTTGGGAATGTTTCTACCCACAACTCCAAGGCGTATTTTTGCGACAGTTGGGACACGTATCCACTGACGCATTTTACCGGGCAATTAACAAAGTCTCGCGATCGCTCATCCGCACCGACGCCGACGAAGTAACCTACAACCTCCACGTCGCCATCCGCTTCGACCTAGAATTGGCAATGCTAGAGGGAAAATTAGCAGTGCGAGACCTCCCCGAAGCCTGGAACGAACGCTATCAAAACGACCTGGGAGTTGTCCCCACCACCGACAGCGAAGGCGCCATGCAAGATGTTCACTGGTATGTTGGTACGATCGGCGGAATGTTCCAAGGTTACACCCTCGGCAACTTGATGAGCGCCCAATTCTACGAAACAGCAGTAAAAATCAATCCTGAAATTCCCGTAGAAATAGAACAGGGCAACTTTACCGTACTCCACGACTGGCTAAAACAAAATATCTACCAGCACGGCCGCAAATACACCGCCGTCGAATTGATCGATCGCGTTACAGGTTCACCTTTAACTATCGATCCCTTTATCCGTTACATTCGCCACAAATACGGGGAGTTTTATGTCATTTGAGGGAAAGCAACTTCACTTTGCCGACTTTAAAATTACACAAAAAGTAGCCGCTTAAAAGAAAGGGCGATACTGTTTGAGTATCGCCTAATTTCACAGCGGAAATCAAAAGTCTTAAATAAGGGAGTATGTATGTCGGAACTCTTTCAGGCTGTGTTGGCCAGTGACGAAAAAACCGACTTGCGTCAGTTTGTCAGCGATTTACGCGCTGTGGGAAACAAATATTTACTACGAAACGATATAGTTAACGCTTTTGCCGCCTACTGCACCAAATACGAAAAGCCCGAAGAGTTCCATCAATCTTCTCTTTTAAGCAAACTGATTTACTACGTTCAGGAAATTATTCTCGAAGATGGCAGTCTTTGCGTTCTGCAGCAGCCAAAAATTGCTAGTATCGAAATAGTGCGAGTTGCAGATGACTTGACTGTTGAGCAGATGACAGTGCAATAATTGCTCGACGTGCGCGATCGCTTCGTCAACCACTTTCACCCGCAAGAAGGCGACATTCTCGAACTAGATTTCGGCCCTTTTTACGATTATTCCCCCACAATTCGCGGCGACCCAAAAAACATCGGCAAAGGAGTGCAATTTCTCAACCGATACCTGTCCAGCTAACTGTTTCAACACCCCAGACAATCACAGGAAACTCTATTTAATTTCTTGGGCATTCACCGCTGCAACGGCGTACAATTACTAATTAACGATCGCATAAAATCCCAAGAACAACTTTCAGAACAAGTCAAAAAAGCTCTCACCTTTGTCAGCGAACTTTCTGAAGAAGAACCCTACGAAAGATTTCGATTAGTTCTGCAAATGATGGGTTTGGAGGCTGGTTGGGGAAATACCGCAGCCCGAGTGTATGAAACCCTAGGACTTCTGGACGAATTAATCGATGCCCCCGATCCGCAAACCCTAGAAGCATTTATTTCTCGCATCCCGATGATTTTCAAAATCGTCCTAGTTTCTCCTCACGGCTGGTTCGGCCAAGAAGGAGTTTTGGGACGGCCGGATACGGGAGGTCAGGTAGTTTATGTCCTTGATCAAGCCAAGAGTTTAGAGAAACAACTACAAGAAGACATTCATCTGGCAGGTCTCGATAGTTTAGGAGTCAAACCTAAAGTAATTATTCTCACCCGGTTAATTCCTAACAGCGACGGTACGCGCTGCAACGAACGTTTGGAAAAAGTTCACGGCACAGAAAATGCTTGGATTTTGCGGGTTCCCTTCCGGGAGTTCAATCCCAAACTGACTCAAAATTGGATTTCTAGATTCGAGATTTGGCCTTATTTGGAAACTTACGCGATCGATGCAGAAAAAGAATTGCTGGCTGAGTTTCAGGGCAAGCCAGATTTAATTGTCGGCAACTATTCCGACGGCAACTTGGTAGGGTTTTTGCTATCTCGCAAACTCAAAACTACTCAATGCAATATTGCCCATGCGCTGGAAAAATCTAAATATTGGTTCAGCAATCTCTACTGGCAAGAATCAGAGGAAAAGTACCATTTTTTGCTGCAATTTACGGCAGATATAATTGCCATGAATGCAGCTAATTGTATTGTCACTAGCACCTATCAAGAGATTGTCGGTCAACCCGATAGTGTCGGTCAGTACGAATCTTACAAGTGTTTTACCATGCCGGATTTGTACCACGTTGTGAACGGGATTGAACTGTTCAGCCCTAAATTCAACGTCGTGCCGCCGGGAGTTAACGAAAGTGTGTACTTTCCCTACACGCGGATCGAAGACCGGGTGCAAGGCGATCGCGATCGGCTCAACGAATTACTATTTACTCTAGAAGACCCCGAACAAGTCTTTGGCAAACTCGACGACCCGCAAAAGCGCCCTTTATTTTCGATCGCCCGGCTCGATCGCATTAAAAACCTGACAGGCTTAGCAGAATTGTTTGGCAAAAGCCAGGAATTACAAGAAAAATGCAACTTAATTCTAGTAGCTGGCAAGTTGCGGGTCGAAGAAACCGAAGATTACGAAGAAGCAGAAGAAATTAAAAAGCTCTACGCAATTATCGACCAATACAACCTTCACGGTAAAATTCGCTGGTTAGGAGTGAGGCTTTCCAAAAGCCTGTCTGGCGAAATCTACCGGGTAATCGCCGACAGCCAAGGTATATTTGTTCAGCCAGCCTTATTGGAAGCTTTCGGCTTGACCATTCTCGAAGCAATGATTACCGGTATTCCCACTTTTGGGACGCAGTTTGGCGGTCCGCTGGAAATCATTCAAGATGGCGTAAATGGGTTTTATATCAACCCGACTAACCACCAGGAGACTGCCCAAAAAATTATCGATTTTTTATCGAAATGCGAACACAATCCCAACTATTGGTATGAAATTTTAACGCGAGGAATTGACCGAGTTTACAGCACGTATACCTGGAAAATCCACACTACCAAGCTGCTGACGCTGGCCCGAACTTACGGTTTCTGGAACTACTCGTCCAAGGAAAACCGCGAAGATATGCTCCGCTACATAGAATCGCTGTTTTATCTGATTTACAAGCCGAAAGCGATGGCTTTATTGGCAGAACACGCGAACCGATAACTGCCGAGTTTTGCTTTTTATATCAAATCCGTTGGTATCGGAATTATTCATGTCTCTCTTCCCTTTCTCTGTATCCTCTGCGTCAAGAGGGGTTTAATAATTCCGATACTACCGAAATTGATATTACGGGGGGATTAAAGGAAAAAACTTCGCCCTTCATATATCAACTTTGTACAAAATCCGCCTGTAAAGATTTGTGAATGACGGCAGGTTTTGTACCATAAGACTGAGGCTAAAAGACGTGGTTTATACGAGAATATAAGGTTTAGTAACAGAACATCTCAAAATCAACCGGGTTTATTAGGAATAGTGCGAGCCGGCCCCTACTTCTAACAGGTAACTTCCAACTCGTAACTTCTGAGTGCTGGTGTCCCCATTGCCGAAGTTCTAGAGACCGGGGCAGATATAGCAACCGCGCCAGACGGTTAGAACTTTCTTAATGGCCCAAACCAATGCGGTCTATTACCCCTTCTCTCGGACTTCTTGTTACCCGATCGCCAAGTGAAATGGCCTTGTTCATTCTTCCTTTTGCTATATGTTTCAGAAAGCAGTCCGGGTAATACAATTAGATTTAGAAACATGAAAACAGCGAAACCTTGTCAAACCTCACTAACAGGATGAAATTTATGCGTGTGACTACTGTTACGATTTTCAGCTTGATCGCTCTGCTCGCTCCCGGCTTAACCCGAAAGGCCACTGCTGCTTTCGACTCCGAACCCTTGGTGCAGGAACAGTACCGCAGAGACTTTACGGCTCCCGCCGATCCGGGTGCGTCAGCATCGCCCGAGGGAAATTCCCAAAAAGATATGTTTAACAAGCCTTTTTACGCCGGCGAGCAGGCGCCAGTGAAAAAGGAAAAAACTATCTCGGCGGGAGCTGACGGTCCAGAAGTTGCAGCCATACAGCAGCGGTTGCAGGTGCACAGTTTCAAGGTGGGGACGATCGACGGTTCCTATGGATCTCGCACTACATCGGCTGTGAGTGCCTTTCAGCAGTCTAAGGGTTTGAAGGCCGACGGCATTGTAAACAAAGAAACTTGGACAGCTTTAGCAGCAGATCCGGCGCCTGCTCCTGAATCTGTGCAGAGCAATGCTCCAATTCTGAGCGATGCTGCTGTTCCCGGCAATCCTCCAACTCTTCTAAATAAAGGCGCTGTCGGTTCCAAGGTGAAGACGCTACAGGTGCGTTTGGAAATACAGGGTTACGATCCCGGCCGGATCGACGGCATTTTTGGCGCTCGCACTGCTTCGGCTGTCAAGAACTTTCAGCAGTCTAAGGGTTTGACGGCTAACGGCATGGTGGACGAAACAACCTGGAAAGCGCTCGGCCAAAAGTAAGTGACAAGTGAAAAATACGGAAAATTGCTGTGGCGATAACTCATGATTGAACCCGGTGTCCAAAAATGACCGGGTTTCTCGATGTTGGGCGATCGAGCAATTTGGTCATCAGCCTGCGGATTTATCAGTGGGTCGCTTTTTTCAATTCTAAAATCTAAAATCTAAAATCTAAAATCGATTGACCGATCGCTCTGTTGTGTGCTATAGTAGTTAAATGTCAAAATGCGGATATGGCGAAATTGGCAGACGCGCCAGATTTAGGTTCTGGTTCCGAAAGGAGTGAAGGTTCAAGTCCTTTTATCCGCATACCAGATTGTATTCCCAAACAAAAAACCCCACCCCTGGTTGATCACAACTTTTGCTGCCTTGTTAACGGCATCCCTGAATTGAAGGTTGCGTTACCACCTGCCATTTTTTCAGAGGGGTTTAAGGGCTATATCCTTGATTCTATCAATGTTTTGACGGGGTTGTCACCTCGTCAGAGCGATCGTGGTTTCGTTTTGTTGCCCTAAATCTTGAAGCTTGACGGAAATTATCATAGGTTAAACATTGCTTGAATAATGACGGGTAGAGAAGGAAGCACCGACAAGAAAGCTGCATATTGGTAGAGGCTTATTCCCTGAAATATGCAGCTTTACTGATCACTCTTTACCAATCGTTTCTCTCTAAAATTGATTGGGCAAAATCTCTCGTTGCTTCACCTGAGTGGTACCACCAAGATATATTTAAGGGAAAAGCTGGCAAATGCCCTTTAGGAGCATATTGTAAGTTAAAGTTTAAATCATCATAGGATTTCCAACCAAAAACGCCACCAAATAAACCTGCTTTTCCTCGCCAGCCCATCTTTTCTCCAAAATCGCCTACTTTTTTTGACACATCCCAATAAATTTGTTTTTGCGCCTTAAAACCAAAATGTCCATTACTATTCTGTGACCAAAGCTGATTGATAGTGCGTAAATCCTCAATGGGCAAGATTCTCAAATTTTGCTCAAAACCACGGTTAGCTATCTTTACTATGATGTCACAGGTTTCTTGGTCTGCTTTTTTCCATTCTCCCACTTTTAGTAAACTACTGAGTCTAGTATAGTCTATGGTCAAAGCCGTATTGATTTCGCTGGAAATCAGATCGACGATTCCTTCTTCCGAAGTAGCGTTATCTAAATAATGTTGACTTTCTTGCCTAATTTTATTTATAACTGTTGGCGAAGTTAATGGATTAATATGTTGATTAAGTTTAGCTTCATAGAACTTACAAGCAGCATTTCCAACTGCATAAATCATGAGCGCTTTAGCAGAAGCACTTATTATTTTACTCGGAATCATGCCATACTCTAGCCAGTCTATACCTGCCTCAATAGCTCTTTCTCCCAAAAAAGCTGCACCAAAGGCTGTTAAAGCTTCTATTTTTCGTTCGGGATCTTGTAAATTAAATCCATAAATATCGGCAATCTGATAAACCATTTCTGCCGAGAGTTTGGTGATTTCTGGTAAATCGTACTTAGCTATCCCCCTGATAACAGCTTCTGCTGTCGGAATTCCTCTAACTAAATCCACTCCCGCCGCTTGTAAGGATTTGTGAACAATAAGAACATGAGCAATTTCATAGGGAGATTTGTCTCGGTAGCTGTGCTTTAGCTTTTTAACAGACGATTCAGATGCAGCAAAATTAATTTCCCCAATAGATTCGCCAATCCAATTAACTAGACTATTCCAAGCATTTGAATTAGATTGTTCCTTCAGTTGTCGTAGTTGAGGATTAGCATTGACTTCAGTATTTATTTGAAGAATTTGTTCGCTAGGTTGTGGCGATGATGTTGTATTTGTCGGCGATGGTGCAGGTGTTGGTGCAGGTGTTGGTGCGGGTGTTGGTGCGGGTGTTGGTGCGGGTGTTGGTGCGGGTGTTGGTGCGGGTGTTGGTGCGGGTGTTGGCGATATTCCTTCAAATGAAGGTTCAATAAATTCACCAATAATCTCTGGGTTGGTCAGTTCATCTGACATCTCGAAAATTGCTCGCATTACTGGCTTCATCTGGTGATCATCCATATTGTCAAAATCCTCATACCGACGGCGCTTGGCACGGTTAGCAACTTGAACAGTAATGCGGTAGCGATTGGAAGATGCCGCCACCAACTCTTCAGCACGTCGGATGAGTTGAGAGGAATCAAATGTAGGACGTTTCATAATGGAGTACCTTCTGGTGCAAATTTACAAGTATAAGGAGGGTTACTTATTAATATTAAATAATGGCTAGTGGAACTTCTCAACAGGGTAGGCAACCGACGCTATTTTTCCTACCCTTATCGCTTAAAACCAGCGCTTTTTGAGTTTATTCAAGTGCGATCGCCTCAAATTTTCCACCAACTGCCGCAACTGGTTCAAATTACCCGCTTCGCCGCCATACTTCCACCGCACGTAAGCCAGCGAAACTTCATCAATCACCTCAGCTTCATCAGTTGCATGATTACCGCGCATTGCCTCAGCATACTCCAAAGGCGTTTGAGCTTTCTGCTTGGCAAATCCCCTACTCGCCAAATCCTTCAACATTTCCTGATAAACCCCCTCCACCGGCGGCAATTTCGCCAGCCAGCGGCGGTGGCGCCACTTGCGCCACACTTGCCAAATTAACCAGCCAATAAAGCCAAAGCCGATCGCAGCAATCAAGCCTGTAAACAACCCTACCCAACCCTTAGCAAACTGTCCCAGAAACCAGCCCACAATCAAACTGATCCAGCCAATTACAAAACCTATGACTGAATCGAGCCCGCTTCTGAGAGGAGTCGGTAGCCAACCCGCGATCCACTTCCAAAACGATTCCAGCGCACTAAAAGTCTGGTTGTCTTCCACCGAAGCCGGAATCAGCGGATAACCGGGAATTGGATTAAAACCAAACCAGCCGTGATTGGGAAAATATACCTCCGTCATCAAGAAAGCGTCGGTATTTTTCACAACATACAAACCCGTAAACGGGTTAAATTCCCCCGTATCGAAACCCCCCGCCAGTCGCGCCGGAATCCCGATCGACCTCAGCATAATTGTCAGTACAGTCGAAAAGTGGTCTGGATATCCGCCAGTCACCTTTTTGCCGCCCTGGGTGTTTTTGTAGCCAAACAGAAAACCCTCGACTAAATCTTCACTTTCCTCTAAGTAAGGCAAAGCTTTTTCAATTTTATAATTCGGGTTTTGCTTCAAATATTGAGCCAAATACAAAGCTTTTTCGTAGGGAGAGTCGATCGATCTATCTGATTTAGCTACTCTAGTCCTTGCCAGCAATATTTCTTCAGTTTTTGCCCGCACCTTTTCAGCAATTTTCGGCGGCACATCCAAATAGAACTTGCGAATATTTTTCGGGTAATTAGTACCAGTTTTCCCCAACAAAGCTCGATCGCGAAAAGGCACATTAGAAATCACCGTATAAGTCACACCCTCGGCCAATTCCAGAGGCGATCGCAAACCTCCCTCCGCATCAATCGCCACCTCTGTCGTCGGAAAATAAAGTTCTTTCGGCTTGTTTAAAGCCGGAATCAAATTCGGCAACTGAGCCACAATAGTATAACTTTGAATCACCTCTTGAGTCCGAGGCGCATTGGGAAACGGATTCAGATAAAATTGATAAGACCATCGAGGTCTACTAAGCTTTTGAGCTTGTTCGTTGCGAGAAATTTCCCAACCCTGACCGGTGTATTTGTCGAAGCCTAACACCCGCCAAAAACCCGCCGCTTGCGATCGCACCCGCATCACCACTTGAGGTTTCATTTCCCCCCGCAAATTTTGATTGATGCGCTGGTTGAAACCGTAATAAAAAGTAGAGTCCACCTCTCCTGGACCAGAGTCTGGGTTTCTCCCCCTTCCTCCGCCAGTTCCTTTTTGGTTTCCCCCTCTAACATACCCCGGATTCAAAATGCTGCGGGAGTCAAACTCCCCCTGATATTCAATAGGAGCACTCACCGGAAAAGTCCGCAACTGATAGCCAGGGAGGCGCGGCAAAAACGCAAAAATAGTCAGCCCCAACCCGACAGTTATTAGTAGCAGCAAAGCAAAATACTTTGGGGATAAAGTAGCAGCAAATAGCGACAGGCTTTCATTTTTCCCTTTACCTTGTGCTTTTTCGCCCATGGCTTCTGGCTTCAAAAATCCCAAGCGCGATCGATAATCCAACACCAAAGTCGGCAGCGCTAAAGCCAAAAACAACAACAACAGGGGCCCAAAAGTCAAGGTTTGGCTGAGAGTCGCTGCTACCCCTAACAAAATTAGCCCGATTACCATCGAGTAGCCTAAATCCTTGCGGCGAGGCAAATCGAAACTGTGCAGCACTTGAAGTTGGATTAACAGTTGCGCCAAAACTAACCGCGTATCGTTCAATTCTCCCACCAAGCGGTTAAAAAAAGCGAACAGGGCCACCAGCATTCCAATAGCTATGCAGAACTTAGCAGCTACATTGCGATCGCGGCGGCGATACCAACTCCAAGTTGCTCCCACAATACTAACAGGCACAGCCCACAGGTTCAGGGCTTCTTCAGCAGCAACGTCAGTAGCTACAATTCCCACAATTACCAACAACTGAACTAGGATTCGCAGCAGTAAAGAATCCTCAATCACCGGCGGAGGCATGGCCTCAATCTGCTCCCACAGCTTACCCAAAACAGGTATATTTCGCAGGTTATCAGTTGTCATGTGCACCCATCCAATTCAACGAGCAGTAGATTTTAGATTTTAGATTTTAGATTTTAGATTGACTCTCGCATTGAATCTGGGAGGGCTTTAACTAATATCTAAAATTTTTGGCTTTCCACGACAGAAGTCGGGGGATTGAATGTGTTTGTGTGTGAGGTCAAACCACAGAGTAAAAACCTAAATTATTTACTCTAATTAGACCTTTTTAGTTGCTATCTTGTTCTGCCAAAATAGGACGAATAGCAAACATCAGAGGTCTAGTCTCGAAGTTTTGGAATCGAACTTCTAGGGCATAAGTCTGGTCAGGTTGTGGGTCAAACAACTCCACGCTTAAATGCCCGGAATTCGGACGATGTGCAGTTGCTTCAGCATCTCCTCCCTTGAGATCCAAACTTCCTGCCCCCGGAAATTGGCACTCAACTCTTAAACACGGCATTGGTTGTTCTCTGTTGCGGTTCGACAGGTATTGAGCTTCGATAGTCAGTGAGCCCAAACCAGTCAGCCACTCCCGCGAAACCGGTGGCTGATTCACAGGACAATCCAAAGTTAGAGACTCAATGATTTGTCGGGCGGCCAACAGCGACATGAGCATTTGTTGATCGGTAGTTGCCGCTTCGTAATTCGGTAAATCTTCTACTTCTAAACCTGTAATTCCTCTGGCAGCACCCATGAGTACGAAACCAGCTAATTTGTTAAGTTCCTGAGACTGGCCTGGAAACAAGCCATCTACAGCGCGAACTAACTTCGAGCCTTCCCGCAGCGACGACATTACCAATTCCTGACAAGGTTCTAGCAGTTGAGCAAAAACCCCTTGGGCGATCGGAATTGGCAGGCGGCCCCACCTGATATTTTGTAGTTGGGGAGTCCAGAGGTGTAGGGGGGGAACCCATTGCGGGGCTACATCGTCTGGGTAATCGTGGTCGTAGCTTTTGAATTCTGTTTCCCAGGGGAACAGCGGCGGGTTGGATTCAATTTCGGCTTTAAGCCTTTGTTTTAACAAGGTCTGAAAACGGTCTTGCACGGTCGGTATTTCTCCAATAGTCTGCGGTTGTGCGGGTGCATTGCTGTGCGCCCCCACTTGATAGTCCAGCGGGTCTGGTTCGTCCCATTCCCAGTATTCCACCCCGGAATTCTCTTCTGTGTCGCCCCACTCTTGTGAGCGAGGGGATGGATTGAGGTTCTCCTCATCTTCGTTAGAGGTATTCGCGATCGGCGCCTGCAATATCCAGTTTAAAAAATGGCGATCGAAAGCCTCTGCATCCCTGTTCGTTTCGTTATTCATCACTAGATGCCCCTTCTCCGGAATCTGAACGA
Source organism: Microcoleus sp. Pol11C3 (assembly GCF_036701485.1). NCBI lineage: Bacteria > Bacillati > Cyanobacteriota > Cyanophyceae > Oscillatoriales > Microcoleaceae > Microcoleus > Microcoleus sp. Pol11C3. The sequence continues at coordinate 24,264 of NZ_JAUBQW010000032.1, forward strand.
TTTCGCAATTCCCAGGCAAGTTCCAGCAATTTAAACCACCGTTTCTGTACCTGGGCTACCGTGCTGCCGAGGGTTTGCGCGATCGCTGACTCTGACAGACCTTGTTGTTTCAACTTTAGCAAACGCTGTCCCTCTGGACCAATTTGCTCGCCAAACGCCTGCCACTGAGAAGGCAGCAAACCCAAATTGCGGTCTAAGTCTGCTTCCAGCCACTGGTGAACGAGTTCCCAGCGGTGCGACATGGCGAACCTGAGCAAATGGTACTTGAAGCGCTGCTGCAAATAGTCTCTTTGGCGGGGAGTTATGCCCAGAAGCGACTCTATTTCATTAGTTGGCAAGTCTTGCAAGCGCAGCACGAAGTAATCGGCGCAGTCTTCTTGGTTGCGCTCTTTCAAGTAAGCCACTAATTCGTCAATCACAGTTTGCCGCAGAGATTCTGACTCGTCGCCGAGGGGACGAATTGCCGCGGAACCCTGTCCCGCCATCGCTTCCCGCACGGAGTGCACCGAGGTGTCGTTCCAAGTTTGGTCGGAATCTGAAGCCCCTCCGTCGGCGGCTTGTTCCATATCTACGGAGGTTTCTTTGGGCTGCTGCTGGGAAAAGGTTTGGGCCCGTAAAATAATTAGTTGCTGGCTGCGGTTGCGAGGTAAAGGAATGCGCCGCTTGCCAAAGCGCTCTACAAAAGCCATATACTCTGCTAGTTCTAAGCGAGTGCGGGGACTGTAGGTGGGTGGTAGTTGGGTTTCGCGCCGGAATGCCTTTAAAGCTTCGAGATAAAATCCTTGCAAAAAATCTTTAATCAGTTCTACTCGCGCCTGATAGCTAGACTGCACCTGCGGAGGAGTGATGTAGCGATAGACGATCGCGCTGAGGGTACTGTGCAATTCTACTCGCCCGGGCCCGGAGCCTAAATTGTAATAGTGGAGGCATTGTTGCAAGCGGTGCTGAGCCAGGCTCTGGGCTGCACCTTCTATATCTCCGGAGGCTTGAATCCGCTGGCTTTCAGTGCATATCCTGTTGACTTCTGCTGCGAGTCGCCCTGCTACATCTTGGCAGTTCTGCTCAGACGCGCGAGTGGACTTTTTAAGTTCGTCTAACAGCAGTTGAAATATGGTTTCCACGCTCTGGCAGATTTCCCGCATGATGGTTTACAGCTAACAATGAAATTAGCACAGTTAGTAAAAGTATGGATAAATATTTCCTACCGCTACTTTACCCCGTATTCCCCAGATAGGACAAACTGCAATGCCCTCGATCTCCTCCTTGGCGCAAACACAGGGGACTGCTTTTTTTATCTGTCCTGGAGGTGCCATCCGTCAAAAACCTGGTTTAAACAGTTGCCATAACGATGGTTCATCAGAGTGTCGGGTTTGACAAAGCCTTCATGCGGGCCGAAAACGCTACACTGCCGTTGATACCTTCGGCTTAGTGCTGTGGTGGTCACAGCAGCAAGGATTCCCGAAGGTGAAGCGAACACACAGCTTCTCCTGGTGGTCTACTAGATGGGACAAAGGGTGTCATGGCTGTATTTGATCTGGGTCTTCCGCCACTTTTGCCATAAAGTTTAGACGGCGATCGCCCGTCTGTTTCTTGGCAGCATCCTGGAACGTCTATCTAACGGTTTGACTCAATATCATTTCTAGCAATCACAGAGGTCAGCACCGCTCATGTCAGAAAATCTGTTTCCTAGCCTTCTAGGATAACTGGGGTTATATTTAATTCCAAGTCCCCTATGCCGTCATTTAAAGCAGCCTACACAATTAAGTGTGTGGGATGTTGGTTAACTGGGACATAAATTCCTTGATTTTTACTAGCAATCAGAGTGCCGCCTTTTTCTCTAGCGGGATTGACTGGGGGCTCACCTGCCGCCCCCTCCTTGTGTTTTCCAAACAAAGGCACTCCAGAACAATAAGTTTCATGGCATCTATCTAAGGGTATCTATATTGCAATTACTTTAACCTGAAAAGCAGATATTTTACTAAAGTTCGATCGTCTGCGATCGTCCTCTGGGTTGATGTAAGTCTGGGGCGTAATTTGTTCTAATAAATGTAAAGTTAGAGTTGAAGGAAGAATTTTCAATGCGTAAGTTAAACATAGGTCTATCTGACGAGCAGCGTGCAGGCGTTATCGAACTATTGAATCACGACCTGGCAGATGCTTATCTGCTGTTAATCAAAACCAAAAAGTATCACTGGGATGTAGTGGGCCCACAGTTTAGATCGCTCCACCAGTTGTGGGAAGAACACTATCAGGCGTTAACACTAAATATCGATGCTATGGCCGAACGGGTGAGAACTTTAGGTGGTTATCCAATTGGTACTGCTGAGGGTTTTCTGAAGTATGGCTCGATTAAAGAACATATCGGCGATTTGCCTTTGGCTACGGAAATGGTATCACGTTTAGTTGATGACCACGAACTGATTATTCGCAATCTCCGCCAACACGTCGAACAGTGCGGTGAAGAGTTTAAGGATGACGGAACCGCAGACTTTTTGACGGGTTTGATGGAACAGCACGAACAAATGGCTTGGATGTTGCGATCGTTTATTGAAGGAGAATCCCTAGCGCCAGACGGCCAGCAGCCAAAAGCTCAAACTGCTACAGCTTCTCACGCTTAGAGATATATAAGTAGAAGGAAGAAGCAAAAATTTATTTCTGTTGATTTAACTCTCTTCCATAGCTTGCCTCAAAAACCAGGTTTATTTAAGAAATCTGGTTTTTGTTCTTGGGTTTATTCGCGTTATCGGTTGACAAAATTATTCAATCGCATTCTTTCATAAACCTGGGACGGGAGCATTTTATGAATCATGGTTTGCCTCTTGATGGTGGAAATTGTTGTACCTTCAGTCTCAGTTGATGTTGATTTTAAGTCTGACCGAGATTGAGTAACAGATGAAACTAAAATTTTTAATATACTTTCTATTGACAAAATGTACAAATTATGGCGTAAAAAAGTCATGAATGAATCTTCTCGAAAAGCTCGATATAGCCAAAATAATGTACTGCGGTGGTTGCCGTTACGGTGGCTTTTAACGGCTAAATTGTATATATAAAAACTGTTGTTAGACCAGCGATAAATATTGGTAGGAATTTCAGGATGCCGCTCCCGGACACCTGCCATAATTAGAGAGTGAGATTTTGCCATTGCTGCATAGTTGCAAGACATACTGCTGGAAATCTGTCGGTAGCCCACTAAAAATTCTGGCACTACTTTAAATTTATAATGCTCAGCAATGCGGAGAAAAAGTTCCCAGTCTTCGCAGCGTTGGGCGTTTTCGGCTTTCAATTGGCAATTGTAACCGCCGACTCTCTCGAAACAAATGCGGCAGATCAGAGATGAACTCGCATTACCCATAAAATATTTATAAACTAAAGCTTTGTATACTTCTCATTCGATGGTGGAGTTGTAAAATTCACCGGTTAATAGGTCTTTTTCGTCTATATCAAGTGACCATGAATAGACAACTCCTACAGATTGGTCTGATTTAATTAAGCATTCGACTTGTTTTTCTAGGTTTTGCGGATACCAAATATCGTCGGCATCAAGGGGAGCAATATATTCGCCTTTTGATTTTTCAATTGCTAGGTTACGAGCGGTGGCGACGCCTGCATTTGACTGCTGCAATAAGAGAATTCGGCTATTTTTTTGAGCAAAAGATTGGACGATTTCGGGTGTTGTATCTGTAGAGCCGTCGTCTACTCCTAAAACTTCTATGTTTTGATAAGTTTGAGATAAGAAAGACTCTCAGGTTTTAGCAATAAAATTTTCAGCGTTGAAAGCTGGTATGATGACTGAAACTAATGGCTGATTTAAAGTGGTTTGGGGGGTGTTCATGTAATATAAAAAATGGTTTAGGTAAAACTTTTGGCTCCAAGGGACATAGCTAAGGGTATGTTAGCAAATTACTAAAGCTCGATCGTACAGAGTCGGAAATTTTAACAGGTATATTTAAAATATATTGCCAAAATTCATAAAATGTGCATTGAGTCCGCACTCCCTATCGAGACTTGGTGCAGGAGTCACTCGCGGATGAGGTCTGTAAAAAAAATTGTACCGCGCAAGTCCTGACAGTTCCCTGGTCTACGTATAAATAATGTTTTATTTTATACGGTGCGCCTACTTATAAAATCAAAGTCTTGTGCATTGCAACACAGCCGCACCAAAATGCTGCTGGGGCTTTTTCCCAGGTTTACACAAACAATGATATATTTAAAGATTTTGTAAAGCTGTTGTCTACATCAGGTCAGTCTCAGCAAGATATGGCGTAAAATAGAGGTAAGAATGGGGAAAATCAAATCGAAAATACCAGCAAAAAATCTAGTTGAAGACAAACAGAAATCGAGTTATAAATAAAAAAGTAGAGCTAATTTTACCCTTCGTAAAGTAGCACCAATAAAATTCCAGCAAATTTTAGCCCCTGAAATTTAAACAATTTAGGTAATGATTTCTACCGCCGACCCCACTGTATCCGTTATTATCCCAGTCCACAACGGGGGCGCTTACTTCCGCACCTGTTTGTCAAAACTGGCTCAAGCTGTGCCCAAGCCGATCGAGATTATTGTAGTAGCAGATGGCGAAAGCGACGGTTCCTGGCGTCTGGCCAAGGAATTCGGCGCCAAAGTCATCAGGATTCCCGAATGCGGGGGGCCAGCGCGGGCAAGGAATTTGGGTGCCCAAGCTGCAAAGGGAGATATTCTGTTTTTTGTGGATGCTGATGTCGCTGTTTGTCCAGAAGCTGTGGGCTATGCGATATCGATGTTCAAAAATAATCCGTACTTAGCTGCTTTCATTGGCTCTTACGACGATGATCCTGGAGATCCTGATTTTCTATCGCAGTACAGGAACTTGCTGCACCACTACGTGCACCAAACAGGTAACGAAGAAGCTTCGACTTTTTGGGGCGCTTGCGGAGTGATTCGCCGGGAAATTTTTTTGCAAATGGGTGGCTTTAATGAGAGTTACCGCCAAGCTTCGATCGAAGATATTGAGTTCGGCTACCGTTTGAAACAAGCAGGTTATAACATTCGGCTGTGTAAAACCTTGCAGGTGAAGCATTTAAAGCGGTGGAAACCTATGGGGATGGTGAAAGCTGACTTTTTCTACCGAGCGCTGCCTTGGACAGAACTGATTTGGCGCGATCGCAAATTGAATAACGACCTCAACTTGCAAGTTTCAAACCGCATCAGCGTGATTTTAACTTATGCAGTCCTGCTGGCAATTTTGGGGACGTGCTGGTCGCTGAGCTTTCTGCTAGTGGCTGGTTTGCTGGCAATACCCCTGGTAGCAATTAATGCACCACTTTACCGATTTTTTTACCGTAAACACGGTATCCTATTTGCCCTGAAAACTATTCCGTGGCACTGGCTTTTCTACTTTTACAGCGGACTGGCATTCGCGATCGGCACTGGTCGCTACTTATACCAAAAAAAGCCTGTGACTGGCAAAGTTAGCTTGCCGGTATCCGCTCAATAAATCAAGGCAAATTGTGCTTAAACCTCATGTCGCTTGATCGTTTCTCAGGGTATTCACGGGTGCATCTATCCCTTTGACAAGTTATAAATAACTGTATAGTTTGGATAAAAAAGCTGGAGGTAGGCTGAGTGAAACATTATCCTGTTGCGATCGTCGGTGCAGGCCCTGCGGGTTTGACGGCAGCTTACGAGCTAGTCAAGCAAGGCATCATCCCTGTTGTATTAGAAAAAGGTGATAAAGTTGGGGGAATAGCTCGCACCGAAACCTACAAAGGCTATCGTTTCGACATTGGCGGCCACCGCTTTTATACTAAAGTTGAAGCCGTGCAGCAGTTGTGGCAAGAGGTACTGGGAAATGAGTTTATTAAAGTGCCACGATTGTCGCGAATTTTTTATCGAGGTAAATTTTTTAACTATCCGATCAGTGCCTTCAATACTCTCTTTAATTTGGGCATAATTGAGAGTACGCTGATTATTTTGAGCTATCTGAAAGTTAGAATTTGGCCACTTACGGAAGAAAAAACTTTTGAACAGTGGGTGATCAATCGTTTTGGCGAACGCTTGTACAAAACATTTTTTAAGACTTACACTGAAAAAGTTTGGGGCATTCCCTGTTCGGAAATTCAAGCAGATTGGGCGGCGCAGCGGATTAAAGGATTGTCGCTAACGACTGCAATTATTAATGCTTTGTTTGGTAGCAACGACACTAAAACATTAATCAAAGAGTTTGATTATCCGGCTTTGGGGCCGGGGATGATGTGGGAAAAGTTCGCGGAAGCTGTGGAGAAGAAAGACGGCAAAGTTTATCTCGATACTAAAGTCATTAGCTTGGAGCGTGAAGGTAATAGAATTAAAAGTATTACTGCGGAGCAAAACGGAGAATTAGTTCAATATTCTGCTGATAATTTCATTACGAGTATGCCGATATCAGCGCTGGTAGCAAGAATGAAACCGCAGCCGCCCGAAGAGGTATTGCACGCCGCACGTTCGCTCAAATATCGAGATTTTTTGATTGTATCGCTGATTGTCAATCGCAAGGATTTGTTTCCTGACAACTGGATTTACATTCACTCCCCCGAAGTTAAAGTGGGACGAATTCAAAACTTTAAGAATTGGAGCGCCGCTTTAGTTCCAGACACCAGCAAAAGTTGTTTGGGAATGGAATATTTCTGTAGCGTAGGCGACGACATTTGGGAAATGTCGGACGCGGAACTTGTCGAATTAGCCACTCGCGAGTTAGTTGGTTTGGGTTTAGCAACAACTGCTGATGTGGAAGATGGAGTAGTCATACGGCAACTTAAAGCTTATCCAGTGTACGATGCCGAATATCGAGGACACTTGCAGGTACTTGAAGGTTTTTTTAAGGGAATGGAAAATTTGCAGACGATCGGGCGAAACGGTATGCACCGATACAACAACCAAGACCATTCCATGCTGACGGGGATGCTGGCTGTGAGAAATATTCTCGGCGAAAAGCACGATTTGTGGGATGTGAATACTGAGCGATCGTACCATGAAGATTTTTCAGTCGATCGCTCAAAAGAAAAAAAGGATTCGTCTTTAATTTCGCAATCAAGCTGATTTGACGCTGGGGTGTTGAGAAAGGGAAAGGAAATCAGTATTTTCCTTTCCCTTTTAGTTTTTCACAAGTTTAACTGGTTTTAAGTTGTTTAACTGCTTCCCAGGTTCTGCCTGCAAACCATTTTTCGATAAAGAGCCTCGTTTGCTGGAGGCAGAGCCTCCCGGTACGCATTCCCCGGCAGAGCCTGGGAACCAGAGACAGGAGATGTACCCCAAGTCCCGAACTTTTAATCGCAGCGGTGTATCTTTAAAAGTTGGCGTAAAATTTGAAAATTTGTGCTAACTCTTGACTACATACTTAAAACAGTGAAATTATGCTAAGACGCAAGCAACAAACCAACCAACCTATGAACTTTTCCAAGAAGTCAGGAGGCAAAAGTGCCACACCCCCAAAAACTAACTCAACACAGAATATCGGCGCCGCAGGATTGCGGAAATTACTTTTTGCCGCCGGAATAGCCTCTCTCTGCGCTAGCTGTCAAAATCCTCCAGCACCCACCGCCACAACTCCCGGGGGCAGCCCCGAAACCAGTCCCGCAGCCACTCCCGTCGCAGTCAGCAGCCCCGGAGACCCAAATACTGTCAAAATTGTCTCCATGCTCCCCATGACTGGCAGCGCCTTGGGTCAAGCTCAAACAATGGTCAACGGCATCCAACAAGCACTTGCCGAAACCAACTCCAAAGCTTGCGACGGCAAAATCAAAATCCAATACGAAGTTTTCGATGACGCTACCGCCGCCGCCGGCAAATGGGATCCGGCCCAAGTAACGTCTAACTCTAACAAAGCCGTGGCTGACGGTTCGGTAGTTGCCGTCATCGGTCACTATAACTCCGGTGCCGCCAAGCTTTCCATTCCCGTGCTCAACCAAGCTAACATCGTCATGATCAGTCCGGCCAACACTTATCCGGGACTGACTAAACCAGGAAAAGGCGAAGCCAAAGAACCCAACGTTTATTATCCCGCTGGCACTCGTAATTTCACCCGCGTTGTCCCCGCTGACGACCTTCAAGGTGCTGTAGCTGGCAACTGGGCGAAATCTTTAGGCGTGCAAAAAGTCTACATTCTCGACGACCAAGAACTCTACGGCAAAGGCATCGCTGACGTTTTTGAAGCAACTGCTAAAAAGTTGGGAATTCAAGTCCTCGGGAGAGAGGGAATTGATATTAAAGCTAGCGACTATAAGGCGTTAATGAATAAAATCAAAGCTTTAAATCCAGACATGATTTACTTTGGAGGCACTACTCAAAGCAATGCCGGGCAAATAATTAAAGACATGAGAAATGTCGGTATGACGCCTGACGCAGTTAAATTCATGGGCCCGGACGGCATCAAAGAGCAAGCTTTAATTGACGCGGCAGGCAAAGATGCCGAAGGAGTTTACGCGACTTTTGGCGGCTTGCCTCCTCAAGAATTGACTGGTGCCGGTGCGAAGTGGTACGAAAGTTACAAGGCAAAATATAATGCTGAACCGGAAGCTTATGCAGCTTACGCCTATGAAGCTGCTAAAGTTGCGATCGGAGCAATTAATAAAGTTTGCAAAAATGACCGCGCTGCTATCCGCGAAGCTGTCTTGGCAACTAAAGATTTTAACGGGGTACTCGGCACTTGGAGTTTTGACACCAACGGGGACACGAGCTTGACTACAATGTCAGGAAATGTTGTTAAAGGTGGCAAGTGGGAGTTCGTGAACGCCCTCAAGACGGAATAATTACTTATTAGTCATTTATCGGCGGTAATTAATAGCAATGCGCACCTTACCCAATTACTAAAGTAGGGTGCTCTTCGGCGCACCTTACCCAATTACTAAAGTAGGGTGCTCTTCGGCGCACCTTACGAATTACCAATCAACCCAAAATTATGAAAAAATGGCAGAGTATTCTTCTATATCTAGGTGTAGCTTATATAGTTTTGTTGTTAGGGCCAATTGCCGGCTTTGACTTGCCCAAAATTGTTGGGGAAATAGCCAGCAATCCTGAAGTTTTTATCCAACAGTTATTAGTTGGTCTTGTCAACGGGGCGCTGATTGCAATTATTGCTTTGGGTTACACTATGGTTTATGGCATTATTGAGTTAATCAATTTTGCTCACGGCGATTTGTATATGTTGGGCGCTTTTGCTTCCCTAACTGTGTTCGGGGCTTTTGGCATTCAAGATGGCGCACCTTTAAGTATTGCTATACCGGTGATGTTAGTCGCTTTAATTGTATGTTCAGTGTTTTGTGCTGGGCTGAATATTGTTGTGGAAAAGTACGCTTATCGGCCTTTGCGAAATGCTCCCCGTTTAGCTCCTTTAATTTCGGCAATTGGAGTTTCTTTTATTTTCCAAAATATGGGACTGTTTTGGGGAGGATTGAAAGCTTTTATTCCGGTGATGGGTTCTAATTCTGCTGCGCCGAAAAGTTTTCCCGATTTGTTACCGCGAGTTGATATTTTCAAAGCTTTGGGAATTCAAACGAGTATTGTATTTACTACGAAGGATTTAATTGTGTTGGTGGTGGCGGTTGTATTGATGGTTTTGCTTCATGTGTTTGTGCAATACACTCGTCTGGGAAAGGCGATGCGCGCAACGGCTCAAAGCCGCGATGCTGCTAAAATTATGGGAATTAATGTAGATCAGATTATTGCTCTAACTTTTTTGATTGGGGGAGCTTTGGCAGGTTCGGCGGGGATTCTGGTTGGTCTGTACAACAATACTATTGTTTTTACGATGGGGTTTACGGCTGGTTTGAGGGCTTTTACAGCGGCGGTTTTGGGGGGGATTGGCAATATTGTCGGGGCGATGTTAGGAGGGGTTTTGATTGGGTTGCTTTCGTCTTTGAGCGATCAGTATTTGTCGAGCCGCTGGACTAATGCTTGGGTGTTTGGGGTTTTGGTGGTGATTTTGGCTTTTCGGCCAGGGGGTTTGTTAGGAGAAAATGTTCAGGAGAAGGTTTGAAATTGCAGGGTTTAAATAATGGCAAGAGGCATTTAAGTAGACATGAAAAAACAGGACACCCAGATGCCCGAATTATTAAAGAATTCGGCGGGGCAATAAAAGCGATCGCATTTTACGTTTTAGTTTTACGTTTTAAATATTCCCTGGTTTGAGCCAGCCAAAAACTTCGCCTAAAGTCAACTGCATTTCCGGCATAAATTTGGGCATCGGGAGTATATCTGTTGGTTCTTGCAATGCAATCGGTTGCTGCCCTGCGGGATAGGCTAAAATGTTTTTTTCATCGGGATCGAGCAACCAACCCATCTGACAACCGGCATTCAAACAGTGCAAAATATTGTTTGTGACTTTGGTTTGGCTTTGGGCTGGGGACAAAATTTCTATTGTCCAGTCTGGATGAGCATTAAATGTATTGGCAATTTCGCCGTCAGCGTCTAGGGGAATGCGATTCCAAACAAAAATTGCGACATCGGGAACAATGGAACGTCCGCTAAAAGTGCAGCGAAGTTCTGGTAGGGCTAGGGCAATTTGCGGTTTCTCTGCGATGTCGTTGGCGACTGTTACGAGTCTGCCTTGTAGTTTGCTGTGTTTTCCTTGTGGCATAGGTTTTTGGAGGATCGCACCTTTGATGTATTCGCTAGCGGGTTGGGTTTCTGGGAGTTGCAAAAACTCGTCTAGGGTGATAGTTTTTTGAGGTGCTTGTACCATATCGCGATCGCCCGTTTGAAGTGTGTTCCGGTAACAGTTCCAGTATATTTCAATTTTAGATCGCGATCGAGAAACAATCGAGATCAAAAGACTCTAAACTGTAGCTAGCCCGCTCAGCAGTTTCCCGAACCAGCCGTCGATCGAGTTGCTTGAGGCAGAAGTTTGCACTGCCCGCGTCAGTCGCATCTATAAACTGCAATTCCTAGCATTCTTTCATCTAACTACTGACTAATGACTAATAACTTCTTCCTATGTCAAAAAAAACAATTAAAGCAATTAAATCGACTGGTATTTTAGGGGCGATTGCCTCTTTGACTGTTTTGTTATTCGGCGGTTGGAGCGGCACCGTAATCGGCTGGCTGATGGGTACGGCGGTCGGCTTTATTAGCTGTCGGGAGCAGAAGGTTTACAGCCCGAAAATGGGTGCTGCGATCGGCAGTTTAGCGGGATTGGGATTGGGAGTTTGGCTATTAATTGCGAGTGTGGTAGAAGGGGTTTTGATTAGACCTTTGTCTGGTCAACCTGCTGTTGCTTTGCCGACGACGCTGCTGTACGGGATTTGCAGTTTGACGATCGCAATTTTGACAGCTACGTTAATGGGTGCTTTGCAGGGTTTGCAGGGGGAACGCCAGCGGCTGGCAACTCTGGTGACATTAGCTTTTATTCTAATTCTGTTTCCGTTTATCGACATTCAGGCTCAAACCGGCTGGATTGCTACTGTAGTACAGATTCAAATCTTTATTATGTTGGCGCTGGGTTTGAATATTACTGTGGGTTTTGCGGGTTTGTTGGATTTGGGATATGCGGCGTTTTTTGCGATCGGCGCTTATACGACTGCTTTGCTATCTTCTGGACAGTTAAATATTGCTTGGAACTTTTGGGTAGTATTGCCGATCGCGGCCGGTGTAGCTGCGATCGCGGGTGTAATCCTCGGTATTCCCACACTGCGGCTCAAGGGCGATTATTTGGCGATTGTTACCCTTGGTTTTGGCGAAATTATTCCGGTTGTGTTTAGGAATTTAACCGCGATTCGGATCGACGAACCAGTCTCGAAGATTGTTGCGGCTGTTTTGGGTAAACCCGAGTTGGTGCTGTGTCTGGTTGGGTGCGATCGACCTTTTAACCTCACCGGCGGCGAAGCGGGCATAAACCCGATCGGGCGTCCATCTCTCCCCATTATCGGCACTTTTAGCACCGGCAACTACTTTCCCTGGTACTACCTAATTTTGCTGCTAGTTGTCTTCGCTTACTTCATGATTTCGCGGCTGCGAGATTCCCGCTTGGGCAGGGCGTGGAATGCCATGCGCGAAGATGAATTAGCGGCGAGTGCGATGGGCATTAACCTAGTCAAAACCAAACTTTCGGCTTTTGCGATGGGAGCGACGTTTTCGGGCTTTGCAGGCGCGTTTTACGCCGCCTATATCAGCGCGATTTTTCCCAGCGTTTTCGATTTCTCGGTGTCGGTAATCATCCTGTGTATGGTGATTTTAGGCGGTTTGGGGAATATGACCGGGGTGATTTTGGGCGCTATCATTATCATGTCTGCCGATCGGCTTTATCTGCCACAATTAGCGCAAGTCCTCAAGGGTTTTCTGAATACTTTTGTACTCCCCAGGATTGCAATTCCCCAGTTGCGAGACTTTCTAGCAACCAGTTTAGACCCGATTCAAATGCGCTTATTTCTCTTCGGCCTAACTCTTGTTGTCATGATGCTCGTGCGGCCGGAGGGACTGATTCCTGATAAGATCCACCAAGCTGAACTGCATTCTGATGCTGAAGCGAGCAATGAGTCTTTAGCAGATGCGAGAAGTCAATAAGCTGCTGTGCATCTAATTTTAACAATCGTGCTTCTTAAAATTCTTGTGAGTTCGGAATACTACCCGCCCCAAAGTTTGGTTTAAATGCAGAACAGCTTAGTAAGGATGAAAGATTAGCCATGAACAATGTAACTGGTACTGCTTTTATCGTTGCGGAGTTTAGAGCAGAAGAGAATGAAGAAGCAATGCCTCTTTACACTGATCCTGTAGTAAAAATTTGGCTCAATGAGGAAACACAAGAAATAGCTGCAAAAATAGCTCAAAACTCTCCCGCAGCTAAAGAAATGATTAAGTTGCGGACTAAATATTTTGATGATGTTTTGTCAAACCAAATTTTAGGAGGTTGCAAACAAGTAGTTATTTTAGGTTCGGGTTTGGATACTCGCGCTGCTAGAATTAATGGCGAAAAAGTAACTTATTTTGAAATAGACGATCGCGCGACTCTTCAATTAAAAGAAGAAACTCTCAAAGCTAACAAAGTTACTGCTAATGTTCGCTACATCCCCGGCGATTACATAAAAGACGGTTTAATCCCCTTGCTGAAACAGAGTGAATTTGATTTCGCTCGACCGACATATTTTTTGTGGGAAGGCAACACTACCTTGCTTGACAAAAAAGATGTAATATTTGTGTTAGAACAAATTCGCGACTATGTTGATAATTTTCGATTGTCCTTTGATTATATGTCGGAAAAGGTAATTTTGAGAACTACGGGCTACCAAGATATCAATGATTACATAGATAAATACGAAAGTATGTATGCACCGTGGATTACTGGGTTTGAAAACATTGCAACTTTGGCTGACGAACTCCATCTCAAAGTTATTGAAAACTTTTCGACTGCCGATTTACACGCACAATATCGCCCTGGCCGTTCGCTAGAATCTAATCTTTTTAAGTTTTATTTTCTCTGTACCCTAGAGAATATGTCCTAAAATAAGCTGTGTTGCATCTAGATTGCCTATGGTATTAGAGAGGGAGAGGGGGAGAAGAGGAGAGGGGGAGAGGATTTGACGATTTTTGATGGGGACTCGAAATATACAATTTAAATGCACAACAGCTTATCTCAAATTGACTCGCGTGCGTGAAAGCTCGCGAGTATCCCGCTTGCACTCCTCTACAATATTAGGAAATACAACCAAAATGTCATTATTAGAAGCACAACAACTTACAATGCGATTCGGCGGTTTGACTGCCGTCAACCAGGTTAGTTTAACTTTGGAAAAAGGATCGATCGCCAGTTTAATCGGCCCCAACGGTGCGGGCAAGACTACTTTTTTTAATATGCTTACGGGTATTTACAAACCAAGTGGCGGTCAGTTGCTTTTGGAACAGAAAAATATCACGGGTTTGCCTCCGGATCGCCTGACAAGTTTCGGCATTGCTAGAACTTTTCAAAATATCCGTTTGTTTAACAACATGACTGTGCTGGATAATGTTTTAGTAGGTAGACACTGCCGATTAAAAACAGGTTTGTTGGGTGCAATCCTCCGCACTCCGGCTGTGATTTTGGAGGAACGGGAAGCTAACATAAAAGCGCTCGCTATGCTTGATTTTGTCGGTTTAGGTGTTGCTAAAGCGCCGGAGTTGGCAAAAAACCTTTCCTACGGCGATCAGCGGAGATTGGAAATTGCGAGAGCCTTGGCTTCCGATCCGAAAGTGTTACTTTTAGACGAACCCACTGCCGGGATGAACCCGAACGAAACGGCTGATTTAACTCGCTTTATTTACCGAATTCGCGATGAGTTGAATTTGAGTATTTTGCTGATTGAACATGATATGAAAGTGGTGATGGGAATTAGCGATCGCGTTAGTGTTATGGAGTACGGGACTAAAATTGCTGAGGGAACTCCGGCAGAAGTTCGCGCCGATCCTCGCGTAATTGAGGCATATTTGGGAAAAGAAGAAGATGGACATGGTTAATGGGTAAATATCTCCATATTTTGATTAAGATTTAGGTAAAGATAGCCCACAAAGAGCAATTATGTTGGAAATTAAAGACCTTCACACCTACTACGGAAATATCCACGCTCTCAAAGGAGTATCGCTAACAGTCTCGCAGGGAGAAGTTGTGACATTAATCGGCAGCAACGGGGCGGGGAAAACTACAACTCTCCGCACGATTCAAGGACTGCTGCGCCCGCGCCAAGGCACTGTATTATTTGAGGGAAAGCCTTTAGAAGCACTATCTACAGAGGCGATCGTCCGTTTGGGGATTTCTCAAAGTCCCGAAGGGCGGTTGATTTTTCCGCGAATGACGGTGCAAGAAAACCTAGAAATGGGTGCTTATCTCCGCAACGATACTCTCGGTATCAAGTCCGATATGGAAAAAGCATTAAATTTATTTCCTCGTTTGCGAGAAAGAATTAGTCAAAAAGGGGGAACTCTCAGCGGTGGCGAACAGCAAATGTTGGCGATCGCCCGGGCTTTGATGTCGCGCCCCCGCTTGTTATTATTGGACGAGCCGAGTATGGGATTGGCACCGATGTTAGTCAGTCAAATTTTTGCGATCGTCCGCGATATTAATGCTGAAGGAACAACTATTTTACTGGTGGAACAAAACGCCCGCATGGCTTTAAGTGTAGCCCATCGCGGCTATGTCATCCAAACCGGTCAGGTTGTAGTCGCTGGTACTGCTAGTGATTTGCAGTCAAATGAAACTGTCCGCAAAGCATATTTAGGTGAAAGTTAAATAGCTATTCTGGTAATGGGTAATCGGTAACGGCAATTACTAATTACCAATTAGCAATTACCCCGTTTGCGATCGCAACTTCCCCGTTTCCAATTCCGTCTCAAAAGCCGCCCGCACCTTTTCCCACTCCGCTTGGGCTTCCAACAGGCGATCGCGCGCCGCACTCACATCAAAAACCTGTTCCCCTCCAGACTCAACCGCCAGGCGGCCCATATACTCCAACTCCTTGCAAACTGCAGAAAAAGACACCGCTCCTAAATTGGCGCTGCTCGACTTCAGCGTGTGAGAAGCCAGCTTCAAACTATCAGCATCGCCGAGAAAAATAGCCTCCTTAATAGTTTCTAAATGTTGCGGTGCGTCTACCAAATATATCTTAATTAGCTCCCCCAAAAAATCTGGGTCTTCATCATCGTCTAGCTCGCGGAGATTTTGCAAAATATGAAAATCAATCGGCGAATCGGCTCCCGGTTGAACGCTAGAAGATGCCGCAACCTCACTGTCAATGTGATCAGAAATATCTTGATTGTTTTGCTCAGTAATCGCATCCAATTCATCCCGCTTCAGAGGTGAGCACTTGCTCAAGGCGATCGCCAACTCTTCCCGGCGCACCGGCTTAGTAATATAATCGTCCATACCTGCTTCCAGACACTTTTCGCGATCGCCCTGCATCGCATTAGCAGTCATCGCAATAATTCTCGGCTTCTTGTTAGCAGGCCATTCCTGACAAATGCGGCGCGTCGCTTCCAACCCATCCATGTTAGGCATCTGCACATCCATCAGCACAACATCGTAAGATTGCCGCTTCAGCGCCTCCAAAACCTCCAACCCATTAGCCGCAATATCAGCCCGATATCCTATCCTGTCGAGTAAATGTGTAGCGACTTTTTGATTCACCACATTGTCCTCAGCCAGCAAAATCCGAATCTGACTAGAATTAGCTGCATCCTGTCCGGCAGAATTGGCCGCAACCTGCCTCAAAACAGCAGGCGTCCGCTGCACGCGGTGATGTTCTTGAGAATTTTCAAAATACTTCAATCCCGAAGTCAAAGTCACCACATTTGAAACTTCTCCCCTGCCGCTTCTGCCAGTAACATATCCAAAAACTTGCAGCAACACATTATAAAACTGAGACTGTTTTAAAGGCTTAGTTAAAAAAGCAGAAAAATGTACCTCTGTAGTTTCAAGTTTTTTCCAAACTTCTGCCTTACTTAAATAAGTAAACAGCACCAAAGGTAGTGCTATTTTGCGAGTGTTTTTAACGATGGCATTCGGATTTAGACCGTCGCCACCAGACAAATTGCTCAGCTCAAATTTCCGAATCTCCACAGCCAAAGCCACACCGTCCATATCGGGTAGATTCATCGCCAAAATAGCTAAATCGAGCGGCGAGTTTCCTTTAATAATTTCCAAAGCCTCAGCACCCGAAGTTACAGCCACGGGTATCATTCCCCAAGACTCGGCCTGCCGGATCAAAACTTGTCGATTAATGGCATGATGCTCAACAATTAATAAGCGCTTACCAGCGGCAAATTCGGGCCTTTTTTCCTCAGCCCGGATGTCATTCGCTTCAGCAGTCACCGTGAAATAAAAAATCGAACCCGAACCCGATATCGACGGCGGAGTAAATTCTGCAGGCGACCTTCCAGCGATACTTTGTCCGATCGCAGAAACTCCCGGTAGAGACTTAGAACTTCCCGGAGTAACCTGGCTGACAACCCACATTGTACCGCCCATCATATCACTCAAACGCTGGCTGATAGCCAGTCCCAAACCCGTCCCGCCGTAATGTCGCGTTGTCGAAGCATCCACCTGCGAAAAAGCTTTAAACAGGCGATCCATCCGGTCTGGCGGAATGCCAATTCCCGTATCTTGGACAGCAAATTGAATCTCGTATTGTCTGCTACGTGGCAACTCTCCCTGGTTAATTGTTAGCAGTTGTGGCGCTAAAATATTAATTTTATCTGGCGAACTGTTAGCAGCTACCTGTTCAATTTGCCTAGCCGTACAGCACACCACAATTTCTCCAGATTCTGTAAACTTAACTGCATTCCCCAGCAGATTTACCAAAATTTGGCGCAGCCTCGTGACATCTCCTAAAATGTTTTTCGGAACAGAATCATCAATAAAGTAAGCCAGCTCTAAACCTTTTTCTGAGGCTCTCGGAGCCAGTAATTCCAGAGATTCTTCTATACAGTTTTGCAGCTCGAAGGGGCTGCGTTCCAAATCCAATTTTCCAGATTCAATCTTGGAAAAGTCGAGAATATCGTTAATAATAGTCAGCAAAGCATCGCCGCTGGTACGAATTGTCTCCACAAAATCCCGCTGTTCAGCAGTTAGTTCCATATCCAGCAGCAAGCCCGTCATCCCGATGACCGCATTCATCGGAGTGCGGATTTCGTGACTCATAGTCGCTAAAAATTCGCTCTTAGCTCTATTAGCAACTTCCGCCGCTTGTCGTGCTTGATCCAAAGCTTCATTTTGCTCGGCTAACTGTCGCTGTCGCTGAACTTCCGTTTCTAAAAGTTGTGCTTGAGCTAAGGTAATTCCAACTTGAGCGGCAACATCTTCTAAGAGTTCAATTTCGTCGGGATTCCACTGGCGAGTTGCATCGCACTGGTGCAAAGTAATAATTCCATTCGGTTCTCCTTGATAGGAAGTGCGAACAGCCAACATAGATTTTAATCCGATGCGGCGGCACATTGGCCCCGAAGATTCGAGCAAAGGATCTGCAAACACATCGGGAGATGCCAGGGCTATATCTTCAGCGAGTAGTTTTTCTGTGTAGGGGTTATAAGTGACAGAAAGTTCTAAATCTAAAGCCGATTCGTGACCTGGTTCTAAGTATTCCGCGACGCAAGGAAGATGCGGATAAGGTTCGGAAAGATAGGTGTGAATTGTACAGCGATTGACGCCAAATACGCGACCGATTTGGGTAGCTGTAGTCTGAAAAATTTCTTGAGTATCTAAAGTCGAGCGCACTTTTTGAGTAATTTGTTTGAGTAGTAAAACGCGCTGGTACTGACCTTGCAAAGTTCGCTCTCGCTCTTCGCGGGCAATTTCCGCGCCGATATAATTGCCCATTAACTTTAAAATTTCAAAATTCAGCGGTTTCAAAGGAGATTTAGTGGTGCGGGAAGTAAAGCTCAAAGTGCCAAAAATTCGCCCTTGCACTATTACTCTCGTCCCCACAAAAGCCTCCAACTTCCGCACGCTGTAAGCGGGGTGGTTGCGCCACTGAGTAGTGCCGGCTGATTCGACAGAAATAGGTTCGCTCGATCGCAAAACCTCTCGCTCAAAAGTTCTGCTCAAAGCAAAACCGTCTCCTTTAGCAAATCCAAAGGGAAAATCTTCCGGTACATAAGCCGCAATCACTTCGTAGCGATCGCCCAAAACCCTGCCCAACAGCCCGATATCCATCCCAAACTGACTGCAACCCATGGCCAGCAACCGGATAGTTCGATCGTCAAAAGAGCCTTCCGAGCTCACCATTACCTCGTAGAGCGATCGAATTGCCCGCTCACTTTCCCGCAGTTCCTCAACTCCTTCGAGGCGGTTGCAGACATCGTGCAAAGTCCCGAAAATTCCCGCTATTTCGCCTTGGGAATTCCGCCGGACTTGGGCAAATAGTTCCACGGAAACAAAGCCGGAATTACTGTGAATTCCCAAGGAGTTTTTCCCCGAAACCGACTTGGACTTAAATCGCAGTTCTCGCCGTTCAAATTCCGACTTCCCCGACAGCAAAGACTCCAATAAATTTGCACATTGCTCGCGCTCATCTGGATGCACCCACTCTAAAAAATTAGTTTCCAAACTTTCGGACACCGAAAAATTCGTAATTTCCGTCCAAGCGCGGTTGAGAAATTTCCAAACCCCCGCCGCATCTATGTGGAAAATTACTGTTGCTTTCAAAGAGTCAAATAGATGGAACTGCTCCCGATCATGCTCGCGGTTTTTGACTTCAAACTGCTTGTTTGGAGTAATATCTGTATGAGTTCCTACTACCCGCAGCGGTTTGCCGGTAGCGCTGCGTAAAACTTGACCTCGGTTCAGCACCCAGACAGTGCTGCCGTCTTTACAGTACATACGATATTCTGCTGCAAAATCCGGTGTCTTTTGGGCGAAGTGTTCTTCTAAAGCTGCCTTTACCGAGTCAATATCATCTCGGTGGATGCGACTCCACCATTCCGATCGGCGATTCGAGATTTCCCCTTCTTGGTAGCCCAGCATTTCTTGCCACCGCGCCGAATAAAAAAACTCATCTGTTTCGAGATTCCAGTCCCAAATCCCCTGATTGTTGACTGCAGGGGGGATATTTTGCCGGTCTACGAAACTGTGGTGAGAAATTTCAGCCACGAGGTGGCTATTTGGTGCTGTCCGCTGTATTTCTGCAGAGAGTTTTTTGTATTGAACGTTGCTAGATTCTAGCTGGCGCTGCAAAGCGATCAAGCCAGAATGCAGAGATTTTGAATCCAGCGCTTGTAAAAGGATAGTTTTAGGATTGATAATCCCGATCGGGTGATTTGTTTCGTTGATGACTAATAAAGGCAACTGGCAGTAGTGTTTTTGCAGCAGCGCGACGGCTGCTTCGAGGGTAGAGTGCGATCGCACCAGCGGTGGCGAACTGCTGCAAATTGCTCCCGCTTTAATTTTGTTAGAATCTCTTCCCAGCGCCTGCAACTGCACAATATCCCGCGAACTTACCACCCCAACCAGTTTGTGAATGTTAGGATTTGTAAATTTAGAATTGTGAGCCGCACCAGTCGAGTGTTGATCGGGGGTTTCAGTGATTAATACATAACTAACATTGTGTCTAAACATCAGTTGCGCCAAATAGCGAACCGAAGAAGTAGCAGGAGCGTGAATAATTCGCGAGGCTGCTATTTGAGGGATTTGATAAAGTTTAATTAAACTTGCTGGCAGCTCTAATTTCTGATTCAGAATTGGCAGCGGCGGAGGGAACGCGAAAGCCGCAGGTGGCGAAGCGCTGCTAATTGCTTTTTGTGTCGATTCCCCAATTCCCTGCAACATTTGCACCAAGCTTTGAGAGCTAATTAAACCGACAAGTTCTTCAGTGTCGCTGACGATCGGCAAATGGCTGATCTGATTTTTCTCCAGGAGATTTGCTAACGCAAAAAAGTCGGCAATTTCCGATTCTCTGGCTACAGTTACGGTTCGGATCATGATTTGCTCGATCGCAAATCCCCTCAAAGCAGCGCCGATCGAATTTAGCTGTACGACATCTCGCGTTGTAAAAATCCCCAGCACTGTCTGGCCGCCCGCATAGGGAGCTTTTGAGCCGTTGAGACGCAGCCCGTTGCCTCCTGCGACCGCAGGCGGTATGCCGTTGTAGAAACCCGACTGTTCCCGCGATTGTGGGGAAGTCCCGTTGGTGGGATTTCCGAGTTGAGAATGCCCGCGCGGTTCTACCACGAGGACGTAACTGGCTCCTGTGCTACTCATCAGCTCGATCGCCTTTTCTACGGGCGTCTCAGGGGTGACTGTGAGGGGATTGCGGTTGATGACCTGACTGAGAGAGGGAATAAACATCAGGGGGCATAAAAGTGATATTTGTTGAAAAAACCCGATCGCAAGCAGCAGAGTGATTGAGAGGCTTTGCCCGCGAGATTTCCAAGCGCGCTCAAAGTTTCTGTACGATTAAACTCACCCCTACTTCCAGCATCTTGGCATTTAAAATTAATTCCGTGCCATATCCTGATAATTGACGGCTTCTGACTTTCAGAACCAATCCCATCTGCTAGAGGGCCCCGATGAAGGCAGGCGGGTAATTCCTCGCCTAGCTAACTGCTGCGGGTTTACGAGCAAGAATTTCTGCGATTGTCTAGACTGCACCCTACTTTCTGCCCCTCAACCGAACTCTCGCTCGCATTCTGTTTGAGGCAAGATACCTGCACGCTACCAATTTACCAGCGACAGGAGGGGAATCACAACAGCACGACTTAGGTATGGCAACTGTGCAATTAGGGGTTCGAGGGTTCAAGGGTTCCAGGGTTCCAGGGCCAAACAGGCAGAAAATAAATAATTTTGAGCATAACTAATTCTATCTTATCCCAATTATGGCCCAGAGGATTTGAGCTTCAATTCTGGCGATCGAACTTGATGAGAATAGCGCTGTTCCCCGCCAGTGCAAAACTCGCATTTCCGCCCTTGAGCCTTAAGCTACCAACAACCTCATCCATTGTTTTAGAACTGAACTCCCGCACCGTGCCATTACCAGTTTTTATCAGCTCCGAAATATCAGCATTAACAGTGTAAGATGTTGCTCGGTCATTGACAACCAGCAAGTAAACATTCTTGCTAGCATCAAGAGTTGCCACTGCCATTATATCGGAACTGTTAGTGATAGGAAAAAAGGTAGCTTTCCCGCCCTGCAAAGCCCTAATTCCCATCCGCAAAGCATAGTAGCCTGCGCGCCGTTTTCCCCCGTCCCCAAGCAAACCTTCCACCCCTGCGGGCTTGCCCCAGTCGTACAAACAGAATATGTGACTTCCGTAAATATAATTATCCCCCGGTTGAGAACCTCTAATCAAATTCTTAATCAAGTTTAAAGCTAAAGATAAATCACCGTAGCTAGTGTTGTAAGTTCCCCATTCACCTACCCAAAGCTGCGAGTTAGCGCGGACAGTACCGTTCATCCAGCCGCGCACTTTGCGGGTGTAGTTAGAAATATCTGCATCGTAGTTGTGGACATTGACTGTATTGAAATAATTCGGTATTTCCTGCAAAGCACTAGCCGGCCAACTGCTGCCACCTATGGTTTTCGGGCCGTGGATACGGTAAGTGCGATCGGGCAAATAAGTTGTGTAAACAAAGTCGATCGCATCTTTTGCCACCTTAACCAATTCAAAATAGTCAGCCCTAGTCCCCCCCCAACCCTGAGCGCGATTGTCCGGTTCGTTGTGAATTTCCCAATCATCAACGCGGTAATCATTGCGAACATTCAGCCAATAAACCGTAGCAAAAACGTGTTCCCACCACTCATTCCAGTCTTCTGCTGTGCGCGGCGGATTCAGTTGCAGCGCCCAACTCGGATTCCAGTTATTATCAACATTCCGAATACTCACAACTGGGCGAATATTTGCTTGTTTGAGACTATTAAAAATAGTCCGGGCATTGCCTTGCCAAACTATACCAGGTTTTCCCGACCACCAATAATCGCTACCCTGGGGCGGAGTGGTCATAATCTGATCCCAATGCGCCCAATTAATTATATTTGGATTTGCCTTAATTTGGGATATTTCCGGCCACCCGTATTTACCATCATCGTCTTCGGCTTCCCATCGGGACATCCCGCCGTAAATGCGGTAGGTATTAATTCCCAAATCTTGCAAATCTTTGATGTCGAAATTGATATTGCCCTCGACTGCACCGATGTAGCGAGTGCTAACACCCGCAGCATTGCCGGAAATTTTAATTGTTTCGATGTTTTGAGCAAAAGTTGTCGTTCCGCTGAACAACGCTAGGCTGAGGGCCATCAAAATGGCTAGCGTAAAATTCCGAATAGTTGTTTTTGATAACACGGGACTAATGACTAATGATTAAATCACGCCTATAAATATAGCAGGTAGTCCTAGCATTTTAGATGAAAAATTTTAAGCTTTAGAGAGAAAATGACTAATGGCTTAAGTCTTTAGTCTTTAGTCAACAGTCAAATACATTGAGAAAATTTGCGTAATTCCTGTTACTAAAACTTTTCCACAACGTACTTGCCCAAATTCCTGCCCGCTGTCAACCCATCTCGATTGTCTGAAAACCAGTGATAACCGCCGTAAACGCGACTCATCCCGGCTTCCTCCGCAGATTTAGTAATACTTTTAAAAGCCAGAGGCTGCAAATTTACCGAAGCATCGGCGACGGTGGTAAAACTAACATTATCGCCGAAGAAAGCTGTCAAAACTACATCTGCTGCGCGGCTAAAGGTATTGTGTCCCGAAACATGAGCTGGGAAAGATGGAGTATGCAGTTTTTTTTAAACCAATTTTAACAATAGTTGTTGATATTATTATTAAGGAGATGAAACTTAACCAAGCTCTAACATCAAAATCTTTCTTTTGAGTGAAGTTCAGGGCTTAAAGACATTCAGTAAACCATAAAATTTTATAAAGTAGTTAATTTTTATTAGCAATAAGCTTAGAATCTACATCGTCTAGATTAATTGGACCAAGACAATTAAACGTAATTCCAGATACGTGATTATTCCAGTCTTTTGACTCAGAAGATAATTCGAGCGTGTCAGAGAAAGAGCTGGTTGCGATAGATAGATCGAGATTAGTGCGTCCAGTTGATATTGCTTGACCCGTACATAGTGCTTGTGAAAGCTAAAAAACTCTATGAGGGGAAAGTTATAAATTAGATGCGTTTGCCATGCACAACAAAGCAGTTTCAACCCCTCATCGAACTACAACCGATAGCCGAGAGTAATGTGATCTGCGGTAAGTTGAAATATAAACACAGATACCTAAAAAATATCTGCGTCGATCTGCGCTGATCTGCGATGAAAAATATCTCTTATGTGAAAATCAAACTAACGCGAAGTTAAAACAATGTATTGACGGCGCGATCGATCGATAAATCCCTCCTCTTCCAGCCTAGCCATCAGTCGCGTTACTGTAATCCGCGTAATCCCAAGTGCTTGGGAAATCTCCTGATGAGTCAATCTCAAATCAATTAACAGTCTTTGTGCCATTTCGCGACCGAACTTTTGTCCCAATAAAACCAATAATTGCAGCAGTCGATCGCGGCTAGGAGTCAATTCAAACAGCTTTGCTAGCCAAAAAATCTCTCATGTACCGATTCACTAACTGCGGCTGTTCCTGCTGCACCCAGTGGCTGCAATTAGGAATGTAATGAATCTGAAAATCCCGGACGTAATCTGCGGTTCCATAGGTTAACTCTTTGCCGAGGGCGGCATCATTTTCTCCCCAAATCATCAGCGTCGGAACTTGCAGCACGCTCCAATTCTGGCGATCGAGAAATCCGCTAGCTATATTGCGGTAATAATTGATAGTAGCAGTCAGAGCGCCCCGTTTGGCAGCCGCATCTTTGTAAGCTTCGATATCTGAGGGGCTAAAGGTGCTTTTGTTAACTGCCATACCTTCCAAAGTAGCCGCAATTGCCTGATAGTCGCCCAACTGAATTAACAACTCCGGCAAAACTGGCAACTGAAATAACAAGATGTACCAACTTCTCAGCAATTGTTGGGGAGTGCGTAACCCTTCAGCAAACTTGGCTGGATGCGGTAGATTCATCACAATTAATTTATCCACCATTTGGGGATAAGCATAAGCAAAATTCCAGGCGATCGCACCTCCCCAGTCGTGACCAACTAAGACGCAACTTTCGTATCCCAAACCCTGAATAATGCCCTTGACATCTTGCACAAACTCTGCCATCACGTAAGCAGATTGATCGTGAGGTTTGTCGCTGTCGTTGTAACCCCTGAGATCTACAGCGACGACTTTATAATCTGATGCAAATTCCGGGATTTGATGCCGCCAAGAATACCAAAATTCAGGAAATCCGTGCAGCATCAGCATCAGCGGCCCAGAACCTTGAGTGACATAGTGCAGTTTAATGCCGTTCGTAACGATAAATTCGTGTTTCCAAGCAGCTTCTAGCACAGACATATTTGATGCTTCCTCTAGCTTTCGAGATATCCTAGCAGTTCCTCTCTTTAAGAGGAACCAACTTTAGGCATATCTAGCAATTCTCCTAGCACTTATAAACTCTTCCTTTGCTCTTCATGTGTGGAACAGGCGTGCCGCCGGTGGTTCTTCGCGCCAAAAAAGCCGTAGCTTGCGGGGCCCGACACCATCGCCCGTTTCCCAAAAAGATTGCTATCTCTGTCAAAATAATAGTATAATGTCGCTGGCATCCAGACAACTGTTAAGCCAAAAATTCCTCATTTTCGAGCGCGGGAAAATCCCGAAGCGCAACAATTTGAGGTGTTGTGTAGATGCCAGTTCAATAATTAAGATCGGGCGAGTGTACTAGGAATTAAAGGAGTTAATACTATGTCGGGCGATCGGCTGCAAAACATTGTTAACCGCTTGACAGATCGTCTAAAGCGCGACGTATTAGTTGAAAAATCCCTCTACGACATTCGAGAAATTTTGCAGAGCGATCGCGCGCTGCTTTATCATTTTTATAAGCAGTGGCAAGGTAGAGTGACTTACGAGATGTTGAGTGCGATCGAACTCTCAATCTTGGGTTCAACAGGGCCAGATGAATGTTTTAACGACGAATACGCTGCTTTGTACGAAGCCGGCAGAGTTAAAGCAATTGCAGATATTGAAGTAGGACAAATTCACGAATGCCACCGAGATTTTCTGCGTAGCCTGAAAGTTCGCGCCAATTTAGTTGTGCCAATTTTAACGAACAAAGGACTGTGGGGGCTGTTAATTGCTCATCAGTGCAGCGGGCCCCGCACTTGGTCGCTGTCCGATATTGAATTCATGCAAAGACAAGCGCAAAATATGGCAACGTCTCCCACAATTCAAGATAGTTAATCTTTCATCCAAAATCCCGCTTTGTGACAGTTGGGGTGCATTGTCTGTGCGATCGAATATTACCAACCAACCAAAATATGGTGTTCTATTGTTAAGCGGGAGTTTGTACCGACTCATAGGGCTGGATGACAATCTCAGCGGGAATTCCTAACTCTTGATTCAGCTTCCGATGTCATAACGGATTGAGACAATCAGCAGTAAAATGCAGCGGCGAGAAATAACCTCAAATTCATCACCAGTGGTTTTTGCTCGTCCGCTGCAATAAAGTGTTACCCCTAGCGCTTATGGTGACTGGCTTTCATCCTTTTTAATTAGCTTTAAACAAGCGTGTATCGTTGCCAGAGAGTAATAGAACATCCAATTATACCAAATGGCTTTGTCATAATCCTGCTTTTGGCCATCCTTGTGGTGTCGTATTGAATAGTTATTAGCTATATCAAATAAAGCCCTCTCGGCGTGGTTTAATTTTACTTCCTTAATTTGATCGCGCAGCCACTCAAGAACATCAAATAAGTTTCGAACTGCATCAAACTTTTCATCTAGAGATGAGCGAGAACGTCTAAATTTAAGAATTGCGGATTCAACTCGCTGCTCAACATTTTCAAGATCGTAAGCAGGCAGTTCTGCAAGAACTAACTCCTTCAATCCTTCCTCGGAAAATTCTAGAATTTCACCCTTTTTGGAGATTTCATATCCCTCTCTATAGTCACACAATAACTCATTAATCCTATCTCTAAATTCTTGCTTACCAGTCTCCCTATCGAAGGTGTCATAAGAATCTCCATGATTACTCCATTCATCGTATCGATGAATCGGCTCAGAAACACGATCGTAAAGAAACTCGATGACATCAAATAAGTCATCCTCCATTGGTGACAAGTTAAGAAGAGCGATAGAAAGTCAAGAGGGACTTTCTTAACAAGCTCAAACGTGTGAAACTCAG
>NZ_JAUBQW010000033.1:0-50076 GCF_036701485.1 Microcoleus sp. Pol11C3
CTTCAGATACAATACTCAATCCCAAGAAAACTTTTCCCTCAACTTGAGTACAAGTTTCAACCCTAATTCCCGGCAAGCCTAATAGATAGTCTATATGGAAGCTCATAATGGTAAATGTATTGGTATATACATTTTACACCATAAACTCAGGAGAGCCAGATGTTCTGACGCGCTGGTTTCAATTTTTGCAGATTGAGTCGTTTATACCCTAAATCAGCAACGCCGAATAAAACTTTAGGTGAATCACACCTTAGTCACCCAGTAGAGCCTTTTCTAATTTTTGGTAATACTGGCTAAAAAAACTAGGATCGAGTTCTATAGCCTTCAAGTAAGAAGCAACAGCTTCACAATTCCGAGCTTGTTTGGCTAGAACTCTGGCTAAATTATGGTGAGACCAAGCAAAATTAGCATCAACCTCAATAGCTTGGCGGTATGAACTAATAGCTTCTTCAAGATTTCCCTGGGCGGCCAGGGCATCCCCTAAGTTGTGGTGAGACCATACAAAGTTTGGGTTCAGCTCAATAGCTTCATTGTAGGCGGTGATAGCTTCGTCAAGAAAACTTTTTTGTTGAAGGACATCCCCTAAATTATGGTGAGAGCCAAAGTAGTTTGGCTCGATATAGATAGCTCTTTCGTAGGCGACAATAGCCTGATCTAGATTACCTTGTTTTTGCAGAGCTTCCCCTAACTTGTGGTGAATTTGAGCATCCTCTGGGTTAAGCTCAACAGCTTGGCGATACGAGGCTATCGCATCTTCTAAAGAATTGTTTATTACAAAAGCTTCCCCTAACTTCTGGTGGATTTCAATATCATCGGATTTAATTGCAAGGGCTTTTTGATAACAACCGATTGCCTCATCCACCCGATTTTGCTCTAACAAAATATTGCCTAATGGTTGGTATAATTCATACTCGTCAGCCTTAATCCCCAGCATCTTTTGGTAAGTCTCGACATTCCTTGGGTTAAGTTCGATCACCTTGCGATAACACTTGATCGCCTCATCTAAATCCGACTGAACTTCTTGTGTAAGAGACGGGATACAATATCGCTGTTGTAGAGCATCTCCTAAATGATGATAAACCACCTCCGAGTCGGGGGCTAGCTCAATAGCTTTGCGATAGGAGTCTATCGCTTCGTCCCAGCGCTGAAGTTGAGCCAGAGCAAATCCTAAATGGTCTTGAGATTCAAGAGAGTTGGGTTCAATCTCGACAGACTTCCGGTACTCAGCTACAGCTTCGTGCCACCTTTGCTGTGTCGCTAAGGCATCGCCTAAATGAAAGTATACGGTAGCAACGTTGGGGGCAAGAGCGATCGCTTTCCGATAACAAGCGATCGCCTCCTCCCACCGCTGCATCAGCGACAAAGTATGCCCTAAATAGTGGTGAACGATCGCCGAACCCGGTTCCAACTCAGTCGCCTTCGTGTAAGCCGCTATCGCCGAATCCCATTTACCTTGTGCCACTAAAGCCGTTCCCATTTTATAGTAAGACCAATGCAAATCAGGCTTCAACTCAATCGCCTTCCGGTAATAACCCACGGCTTGTGCTAATTCATTCTTGCCTTGCAAAGCTTCTGCCAACTTCAGGTACAAATCTCCCTCGCCTGGATTCAGCTCGATCGCCCTTCGCAAGCAATCAATCCCTTCATCAACCCGTCCCAACCTTGCCAAAGCCTCCCACAAATTCTGGTAAGGCAAAGCCGATTCTGAGTCAAGCTCTATCGCTTTTCGCAAACAACTTATAGATTCATCCAGTTGGCCTTGCAAGCACAAAGCCTTGCCCAAACTATTGTGAAACTCGTAGAAATCCGGATATATTGCCACAGATTTGCGGTACGCAGCCACTGCTTCATCAAGATTGCCCTTCTGTTCCAAAACCTCCCCTAAATTGTGCCAATACCAAGCCGAATTTGGGTTAAGTTCGCAGGCTCTGCGGTAACTTTTCTCCGCCCCATCTCGCTGTCCCAATTTCGCCAAAACTTCACCCAAATTCTGGTGATACCAGGAAAAATCCGGGTTGAGTTCAGTACAGCGCTCGTAGGCGGCGGCGGCTTCCTCTAATTTACCCTCCTGTTTCAGGAGGTTGCCTCTATGAAAATAATTAGAAGCAGTCTCTTCATGCACTTGTAATGAGTTATTCATAATTTTGTACCGGAGATCTTATTTTTTTTTGCTTGGTCGAGCGGGGTTTATAGCTATCTCGAATCTGACATCTTGCACCGTCAATAAATGAATTTTGCGCGGGGTGGGGCGGGTTTATTTAACCTCTCTGCACCCTTTAAAGCTATTGGTGAACCCGCCCCTACCGGTTCTTGATATTGGTGCAAGATGTGAGCGGGCACTCACCACAGGTTTTAGGCTTAAGTTGAGACCCTAAACTTATGGGCATATTCCTAATGACTCGGCTGCCAATTCTTGTCCTCCAATCTGATACCGCTGTCTTGACAAGCTCTGGTTAAATGAGGGCTGTAGTAAGGGTCATTATCAATATATTTTTGCCACCGGCTTTCAATCAGCTTTGATTCCTTCCTCAGCCGCTCTTTCTTTTCAGGCGAATCCTCGTAACCGCGGCTTTTAGATTCGTGGTGGTAGAGAACTACATGAGGCAGGTAAATATTTCGGTACCCTTTCTCTAGCATTTTCAAGCACAAATCCACATCATTGTACGCCACTGTTAGCTCTTCGTCAAACCCCCCAATACTCTCAAATACTTCGCGGCGACACATTAAACACGCAGCAGTTACTGCTGAAACATTGTTCATGCCTACCACATTCCCGAAATAGCCAGGAATCGATCGCGGCATATGGTAATAACTGTGACCGGCAACTCCGCCACCGAGTCCCATCACTACTCCCGCGTGTTGGATCTTGTTATCTGAGTATATCAACAAATTGCCCACAGCTCCGATCGAGCTTCTCTGAGTTTGTTCCACCATCCCCTCAATCCAATCGGGAGTAATTACCTCTGTATCGTTATTCAAAAACAGCAAGTAATCTCCCTCCGCTTTGCTAGCAGCGTAGTTGTTAATCTTAGAGAAATTGAACGGAATATCTAGGCGATAACTTTTAAACCTCGCTGATTCCTTAGCCACCCATTTAGCCAGAATTTCCGCCGTGTGTTGCTCTTGACTGCCGTTATCGATGACGATAACTTCGTAGTTGGGGTAGACGCTCTTAGTAAAGATAGACTCCAAGCAATTGTCCAAAACCTCCCCCAAATCCCGCGTCGGAATAATGATGCTGACCCGCTTGTAATCCGCTATTTTGTAGCGTGCAATAAAGTGTCCCAAAAAGTAGGGAACACCTTCAATTTTCCCCGGTTCGCCCCGGCGTTCGATCGCCTCTTGCAAAGCTTTTTGCCCTGCATCATAGGCATAGGGTTTAGCCTCTACACCGCCAGCAGCCGAACCTGCGTGCATTCTCCAGTGGTAAAGAATTTTAGGGATGTGAAAGATTTTGTCAGTTTTTTCGGTAAACCTCAAAACCAGATCGTAATCTTGAGCTCCCTCAAAACCCGGTCTAAAACCGCCGATTTCATTGATTAGCGATCGCCTGTAAGTTCCCAAATGGCAAGTGTACATCCGAGATAAAAATGAATCCGGACTCCATTCTGGCTTGAAGAAAGGATTTATCAGTTCCTGATCCTGATAAATCTTATCTTCATCTGAATAAATCATGTCCGCTTCCGGGTGGCGGTTCAGCAGCAGCACCACTTCATATAACGCCTCTGGTGTCAGCGTATCGTCGTGGTCTAATAAAGATACAAATTCACCCGTCGCCAATTCCAAAGCAGAATTAGAACAGTGAGAAATGTGACCGTTTTTGGTTCTGTAAGCTACTTTGATCCGGCTATCTTTGGCTGCATATTCTTGCAAAATTTGCTTGACATGAGGCGCGGTTGATGCGTCGTCCGCAATGCACAATTCCCAATAAGGATAGATCTGATTGAGAACAGATTCTATTGCCTCCTGCAAATAATTTTCTGGCGTATTGTAAGCAGGCATGACAATACTAATCAGCGGCTTGTAGCTAAAGATTTCTAATGTTTCCGCCATTTTCCGCAAGTCAGATTCTCTGGGGCTGTTCTTAGCGCGCCACTTGGTGTAAGCAGGGTCTTGACCGAGGAATAGGGAATCTCGCAAGTTTTGATAATCCAAACCAAAAAGTTTCGGATCTAGTTTGCTCGCCGTCTGATAAGCTTCCAGAGCTTCCGAAAGCTTGTCTTGTTTAGCTAAAGTTTTTGCTAAATTGTGGTACGACCAGCCAAAGTCAGGAGCAACCTCGATCGCTTTCCGATAAGCAGCAACAGCTTCATCAAGCCGACCTTCTTGTTGATATACATCGGCTAAGTTGTGGTGCGACCAAACAAAACTTGGATTCAGTTCTGCAGCTTTCTGATAGCTTTTAATAGACTCATCAACTTTACCTACCCCTTTCAGGACATCGCCTAAATTGTGGTGAGTTCCAAAGTAATTGGGATTAATTGAAATTGCTTTGCGGTAGGCGGCCACAGCCTCGGCAAATTTACCTTCTTCTTGCAGAGACGCCCCTAATTCGTGGTACTCCGCAGCTATCCCAGGGGTGTGTTCGATCGCACTTCCAGAGTGTCCCTGAACAGCGCGATCGCTCTTTTCTGCCGCCCTACTTACACCCTTTTTTTTTAACACCTCTTCTAACCGCTCAGAAATAGCCCGATCGCCCGGCCGAATCTGCAACGCCATCTGATAAAAGACGATCGCCCCATCGGGCCAATTTTTCCGCACCAAAGCATCCGCCAACTCAACATAAAGGTCAGCATCATTCGGCGCAATCTCCAGCGCCTTGTGATACAACTGCACGTCATCACGATTCTCCTGAATCGCACGCCGGTACAAACGCATCGTCTCCTGCAAATCCCACTGCGATCGCATCCTCAAAGCATCAGCCAACTTTTGCGAAATCCACGGCAAATCCGCCTGAATTTGCACAGCATGGCGGTAAGCGGCGATCGACTCATCCCACCGTTCCAGCTTCTCCAAAGCCGTCCCCATGTTGTAATAAGTCCACGGAAAATCAGGATTTAACTCGGCCGCGCGTCGGTAAACATCTATCGCCTCATCCCACCTTTCCATTTCTAGCAGCACGTCGCCCAACTTGCTCTGCGACCAGAAGAAATTCGGATTAACTTCGTTAGCACGCCGATACGCAACAACCGCCTCATCCCACCGTTCCAAATTCACCAGCGCTTCTGCTAAATTGTTGTGCGCCCAAAAATGGTCAGGATTGAGTTCGATCGACCTTTGGTAAGCCGAAATTGCCTCATCCCACCTTCCTAGTTTAATTAGCGCGTCTGCTAAATAGTTGTGCGACCAACTAAAATCAGGATTTAATTCTGTTGCTTTGCGGTAAGCATTCACGGCTTCTTCCCACCGTTCCAACTTCAGCAACACATCTGCTAAATTGTTATGAGACCAGCTAAAATCTGGATTTAACTCTATCGCCTTGCGGTAAGCATTTACAGCTTCTTCCCACCGTTCCAACTTAACCAGCGACTCAGCTAAATTGTTGTGCGACCAAGAAAGATCGGGATTATTTCTAATAGCGTTGCTGTAAGCTTCTACTGCCGCTTCCCACTGTTCTTGACCCTTAAGAATTTCGCCCAATTCGTGATAAGCTGCGCCCGCATTCGGGTTCAACTCAACCGCGCGCCGGTAACACTCAATTCCCTTCTCTACCTTACCTTGCTCGATCAAAGTTTTGGCTAAATTCTCGTGTTCCTCAGCCGTGGCGGATTTCGGGTCGATCGCAAATGCTCGATACCAAGCCTCAGCCGCCTCCTCCGACTTGCCTAACTGACTTAACAGTTTCGCAAAATTGCGGAAAGCACCGGCAAAATCCGGTTTCAGGGCGATCGCCTTTTCGTAAGCAGAAACCGCTTGCTGCCACTGTTCTTGCTGCGCGCAAATGCTGCCGTAATTAGCATAAGCTTCTGCAAAATTTGGGTTAATTTCTATTGCTTTGACATAGCAACTTTTAGCTTCATCAATTTGGCCACCAGCTTGCAGGGCGTTACCCAGCATTTTGTAAAGCGGCGCTTCCGGCTTAATTTGCAGCGCCTTCTTGCAAGCTGCGATCGCCTGTTCCAATTTGCCCTGAGCAAAATAGCCTTCTGCCAGTATTTTGTATGCTTCTGGATCTTCTATATTAATTGTAGAATTAACTGCCTGCTGCACGGGCGGCTTGACGGGCGGCTTGACTGCGGTAGCTGCGGGCTGCTGTTTAACTGCTGCACCGTTTGTCGCAGTTGCCCCCGCCAAAGTTTGCTCTCCCTCGCTGCCGTTTCTCGCATGAGCTGCGTTGAGTTCAATAGCTTTGCGATAATATGCTGTCGCTTCCTCTAACTTGCCTTGTTTTTTTAGCGCTTCGCCCAAATTTTGGTAAGCAGTCGCCACATTAGGATTTAATTTTATGGCGCGATCGTAACAGGCGATCGCTTCGGGGAATTTTTCCTGCCGAAAAAAAGCGTCGCCCATATTCAAGTGTTCCCCAGGCGCTACTTTTTCCGGTTCCAAACTAAAGGCTTGATACCAGCACTGCTGGGCTTCTTCCGGTTTGCTAATTTGTCCAAATACTTTTGCTAAGTTCCGGTACACTCCCGCGAAATTCGGCTTAATCGCGATCGCCTTTTGATAAAATCCGATCGCCTCCTGCCATTTTTGCTGCTGCGCGCCCAGGCTGCCCAAATTCGCGTATACTTCCGCAAAATTCGGTTCTATTTCTATAGCTTTCGCGTACCAGTGCCGCGCCTCTTCCATCCTGCCTTGAGATTGCAGCGCGTTGCCCAAAGTCTTGTAAGCTGGTGCAAAATTGGGATGAATCTTTAAAGCTTGCTCGCAGGAGGCGATCGCTTCTTCTAATTTTCCTTGGGATAAGTATATTTCTCCCTGTTGGTTAAATTGAACCGCTGTTGATTCTGTACTGACTGTTGATGGCATAGCGGCGGCGGCTCCAGAGGCAGGAATTAAATAGGGTAGTCAAAACGTTTCACTATTATAGTCGAGTTTGACACTAAGAGTAGCGGGCTTGTTCCCCCAATTCTTAATTTTTTTGACTCCCCGTGCTGGCAAGGAACCGGGATTCTCGGCTAATTTTTAGATTTTACTGCTAAAGATGTAAGAATCAGCCCGGTTTCTGGGAGATTGACACGCCAGTCCAGCCTTTTGTACATTCCGGT
This sequence comes from Microcoleus sp. Pol11C3, assembly GCF_036701485.1. Classification (NCBI taxonomy): domain Bacteria; kingdom Bacillati; phylum Cyanobacteriota; class Cyanophyceae; order Oscillatoriales; family Microcoleaceae; genus Microcoleus; species Microcoleus sp. Pol11C3. The sequence goes on from NZ_JAUBQW010000033.1 coordinate 7,212, forward strand.
CGATCGCCCGTTTTGTAAATAAAAGTAAACACTGCCGATTCTTGCTTATGGGAGGCTTTCTTGTGGACTGGGCAAGGGAGATTGCACCCTTTTCTATAGGCTTTTTACCGGGGGCTAGGAGCAACGGCCCACAAGAAAGAAATTCACTCTTTGTGAAACAGGCCGGAAAGCCTGTTTTTGAGCAGGGTGAAAGATGTGCGATCGAACCCAAATTAGAATAGCCTTTTTAGCAAAAAACGATCGCCCTTTTGGGAGAAAGCGATCGCCCTTTTTTTTCAACAATTAGTTAACAACTATTAGCAATTACTAATTAAGCTGCTGCTGCGGCTGCGTCTTCTTCTGCATCTTCGGCTTCAGAACCTGCTTGAATTCCCAGCACAGTAACAACCACCTGCTCTGGTTCGCCGAGAGCTACCACTCCCGCAGGCAAAACTAATTCGTTAATGTGCAGCGCATCCCCAACCTTTAAATTAGAAATATCTACTTCTATTGATTCAGGAATGCTGTCAGGTTTGCACTTAACTGCTAGTTGCGTCAGCACGGTATCCAAGATGCCGCCTTCTAACTTGACGCCGACAGCTTCGCCGACAAAATTCAGCGACACTTCAACTTCCAGGCTGTCTTGACTTGCTACGGAGAAAAAGCTCAGGTGGTAAGGATAGCCCTTCCAAGGATGAACTTGAACTTCCCGCAGCAAGGTTTTTCCGCTCCAAGAGAGGTCAGGAATGCTCAGGTCAATTAGGGCATTGTTGACTACGTGCTTTTTGAGCAGGTGTTCGACTGTTTTGGCTTTGATGGTAAGGGAAATGGATTCAGAGCCTTTGTGCCCGTAGAGGACGGCGGGAATCAATCCAGAGCGGCGGAGGGCGTTAGGTTTGCTGCCTTCTGCCCGCTTTTGACATTCTACTGCGAGTTCCATTTTCTGACTTTCTGCTGATTGTTTTCACATTTTACCAGAATTGTGATATTGCGATCGCGCTTAATTAAACGACCCGCTGAAGATACTGATAATCTTCGTTTTCAACACATTTTAGCAAGTCCAGCAATTTCCTCAAACGGTAGGTTGCTGTTTGATACTCTTCTTTGAGAGGGGAATCTCCCAGCTTGGTGAGGACGGTATCGCTTTCGCAGATAATTGCATCGCGGAAAAAATTTCTGAGCTTCTGGCGAATATCTCGATCTAACTCAACTACAGGTAGCTTCTCCTCTTCTTCATCTATCAAAATATTTCTGGGGACAGATTTGCCGATTTTGGAAAATTCTGATTGGGCCAACCACTCGTAAACGTCTTCCGACATTTCGACATAGTGCGGTGGTCGAGCAGTTTTGAAGGCATAAAAAATAATATCTAACATTAGCTTTCCTCTTGACCTTCCTGATTCAACAACTCACTTTCGGGAAAATTTTCTACCCAAGCTACATCTGCTTTGTCGAATACAGCCTTAGCCGGTTGAGTAATTTTTCCTGTGGTAATAACTCCAATCACAGTCCCTTTTTGACATATTTCCTTAGCTTTTGTGGAATCTATTTTCTTGTTTTTCCAGGCTTTGATTTCAATATGCGGTTCATTCATTATTGTTTATATTTTTTTTTTATAAATTAACGCTTGAATTCGCTCTGCCAATTGCGGAGTAGCTGTTTAACTCGCGGAACATCCCGAGCGTTGACTATCAAAATATCACCTTTGGGATTGTTTCCGGTTGTTCTCTTGGCTTGTATTCCTTCTTTCCCTAGCTCTATTATAACCCACCCAATCATGTCTCTGTGAACTTCTAGCCGTGCTATCAGTTCATCCTCGTCAGTCATTTACGTAACTCCTTGTAAATAAGGATGCACTTGACCTCGCCGTGGATCAAGTGCACTAATCTCCTGGAACATTGAGCTAGGTGGGTCGCGACGAGACTGCCAAAAGCTTCGAGTATTATGGATCGAGACCCAACATTATATTTTACCTGACAACGTTAGGCTGGTGCTGCTACTGGCGTACCGTCAGCAGAGAGCAAAGCGCGTTTCGGGCCGTGAATCGGGTCTTCTACAATAATAGTTTGGTCGCGGCTCGCACCGAGAGAAACGATCGCGATCGGCACTTCCATCAAGTCTGCCAAAAACTTTAGATAATCCAATGCTTGCGGCGGTAAATCTTCCAAATTCCGGCACTCTTCCGTAGACTGCTTCCAACCGGGAAGGGTTTCGTAAATAGGTTGGCAGCGAGCAAATATCCGGGAACTTTTCGGGAAATCAACACATTTTTCGCCGTCAATTTCGTAAGCAACGCAAACTTTTATTTCTTCTAATTCATCCAAAACATCTAGTTTGGTAATTGCCAGACAGTCAAGGCCGTTGATACGGACTGCGTAGCGGCCGATTACTGCGTCGAACCAACCGCAGCGACGTTTCCTGCCGGTTGTCGTGCCGAATTCTGCACCTCTCTCACCCAAAATTGCGCCAATTCCATCTACCATTTCGGTAGGGAAGGGGCCTTCTCCGACGCGGGTTGTATAAGCTTTTGCTACACCAATTACGCGATCAATCGCTGTTGGGCCGACTCCGGTTCCCACACAAGCCCCACCAGCGATGGGATTGCTCGAAGTAACGTAAGGATAAGTACCGTGATCTAAGTCTAATAAAGTGCCTTGCGCCCCTTCAAACAGAATATTTTTCCGCTTGTGAAGTCCCTCATAAATCTTCAGGGAACTATCAACTACGTGCGGCCGCAAACGTTCAGCATAAACTCGATATTCATCAATTACGTCTTGCGGATTTAAAGGCGGCAAATTGTAGAGTTTTTCGAGAAGGACATTTTTACAATTAATCGTCCATTCCAATTGTTCTTGCAACCCGTCCAAGTCCATTAAATCTAGCATCCGAATGCCAGTGCGTTCCGACTTGTCGGCGTAAGTAGGGCCAATGCCGCGTCCCGTCGTCCCGATTTTATAATTTCCCCGCTGGGTTTCCGATGCTACATCAATTAATCGATGATAGGGCATCGTTACGTGAGCTGTCTCCGAAATCATCAGCGAGGTTGTCGAAATATTCAGTTCCTCTAACTGGTCTAACTCTGCAATTAGAACTTTAGGGTCGATGACCGTGCCACAGCCGATAATACACTCTTTATCAGGGTAGAGAATCCCGGACGGAATTAAGTGCAGTTTGAAAGTCTGACCGTTTACTACCACGGTGTGACCGGCGTTGACGCCCCCTTGGTAGCGGACAACGATATCTGCGGATTTGCTGAGCAAATCGGTAATTTTGCCTTTTCCTTCATCGCCCCACTGGGCGCCGATCACAACTACGTTAGCCAAGGGTTTCTCGCGTTCAGTTCAGGTTGACACAATCTCCGATTATCTATGAATGCGTCCTAAATGTCAATCAATTTTAGATTTTAGATTTTGGATTTTAGATTTTAGAGGCTACGCCACGGATACATCGGTTCGCAGGTCGATCGGATACGCAAATGAGTGAGAGGCGATCCACAGACGAGTCCGGGGGCAACAGAACCCATTGTTTTCGGTCAAATTAATTTTTGTTAAGATTGAGAAAATAGAGGCTTTGTTGCCATGACTTTACACGCTGAGTTGCACCGCCATCTGGGTGGTTCTGTCGTTCCTAGGGTGCTGTGGCGGTATTTCGATCGCCACAATGCTGAGATGGTTAATCGATTTCAAAAATACTCGGAGTTTGAGGAGTTTTACACTCGTCCGCGCAATACTCTCAATGAGTATTTGGAACTGCACACGCTGGTAGAAAGCGTGCAAACTGTTGAGACGTTGCCTTATTTCATCTATCGGTTGATGCGGGGCGCTTACGTGTTTGAAAATCTGGCTTATTTGGAGTTGCGCTATACGCCTTATTTGCGGACTCCAGAACATTTGAATCAGTCAGAACGCATTGATTTGATGGCAGAAATTGTCAAGGTTGTGGGCAAGGCAAGTCAAATTAGCGATTGTCCGATTGTTACCAGCCAAATTTTGTGTATGCACTCGCGTTTACCCTATGAGGTGAATCGGGCGATCGTAGATTTGGCGGCCGGGATGGGAGAATATGTTTGTGCGATCGATATAGCTGGGGGCGATGATTGTATTGGCGAACGTTTGGAGGAGTTTGTCGGATTGTACCAGTACGCGAGGTCGATCGGCATCAAAACTACCGGCCACCTCTATGAAACTACCTCTGGCTGTTATCCCGAACTTCTGCCTTATCTGATGCGTATCGGCCACGGGATTCAAATTCCCTTAAAATATCCCGAACTGCTGCCAGAAGTCGCGCGCAGGGGTCAATGCTTGGAAGTTTGCCCGACTACCTATCTCAAAACGGGGACGTTGCAGGATATGCGCGAATTGAAGGTTGTGTTCGATCGATGTTTTGAAGCTGGTGTCGATATTGCCATTTGTACTGACAACGCGGGATTGCACAACGTGCGATTGCCTTTCGAGTACGAGAATTTGTTAACTTTGGATATCATTGATTTTCGGCAGTTGCAAGCGTGTCAAGAAGCTGCTTTCCGCCATGCTTTCGCGTGGCCCTACGACGAAAGGCCTGTGAAAATGCTAACCGGTTTGTTGCAGCATGAGTCTGTGGAGGCGATCGTTAGTTAAAGAATATCTATTTAATGAACCGCGAAGGCGCGAAGGAAGAGAAAGAAGAAGATAGGTAGATGTCTTCCGGCAAAAACTCTACTTGGAAATAAGAAAAAGCTCTTTCTTCTCTTCCTTCGCGCTCTTTGCGTCTTCGCGGTTCGTTTAAAAGAAATGTTTGTAAACTTATAATAAGTGTCGAGCCATCGATACTCAGCTACAAGCTATAGTTTGGATGCACAAGTATCAATATAAAAGGATAAAAAAACATGACAAATATGGACGCTTATTGGATGCCATTCACTGCCAACCGACAGTTTAAAGCCAATCCGCGAATGTTGGTTGCTGCAAAAGATATGCACTTTACAACAGATGATAACCGCTCAATTTTAGATGGTACTGCGGGGCTGTGGTGTGTGAATGCAGGGCACGCCCGCGAGACAATTGCCGAAGCAGTTAAACAGCAGGTTTTGCGTTTGGATTACTCCCCGGCTTTTCAGATGGGACATCCGGGTGCTTTTGAATTGGCGGAACGTTTGGTAAAGATGATTCCGGGCAATTTCGATCGCGTTTTCTTTACTAATTCGGGTTCGGAATCTGTAGAAACTGCTTTGAAAATTGCGATTGCTTATCACCGGGTAAAAGGTGAAGGAACTCGCCAACGATTAATTGGTAGGGAACGCGGCTATCACGGCGTTGGTTTTGGGGGAATTTCTGTCGGCGGTATCGGTACAAACCGCAAGTTTTTTGGCAGTTTGCTGACGGGAGTCGATCATTTGCCTCACACTCATAATCTCGAACACAATGCTTTCAGCCGCAAACAACCGGAATGGGGAGCGCATTTGGCGGATGAATTGGAGCGGATCGTCGCTTTGCACGATGCGTCTAATATTGCAGCGGTAATTGTGGAACCGGTGGCTGGTTCAACGGGGGTTTTGATTCCCCCGAAAGGTTATTTGGAGCGACTGCGGGCGATTTGCGACAAATACGGAATTCTGCTGATTTTTGATGAGGTAATTACCGGATTCGGGCGCGTTGGCTCTAGTTTTGCAACGGAATATTTTGGGGTGGTTCCCGATATTGTGACGGCGGCGAAAGGGATAACTAACGGTACGGTGCCGATGGGGGCGGTGTTTGTGAAAGAGGGCATTTACGATGCTTTTATGAATGCTCCTGAAAATGCGATCGAGCTTTTTCACGGTTATACTTATTCTGGTCATCCTGTGGCTTGTGCTGCTGCTTTGGCGACGCTGGATATTTATGAGGAAGAAAGGCTGTTTGAACGAGCTGATAAGATGGCTGGTTACTGGGAAGATGCGGTGCATTCTTTGAAGGGGGTGCGGCACGTAATTGATGTCCGCAATCTGGGACTGGTGGCAGGTATTGAGTTGGAATCTCTTGCTGGGAAGCCGGGGAAACGGGCTTTTGATTGTTTTCTTCAGTGCTATGAAAAAGGCTTGCTAATTCGCACGACGGGTGATATTATTGCTTTGTCGCCACCGCTGATTATTGAGAAGGAACATATCGATCGCATTGTGGAAATTTTGACAGGGGTTTTGCAGGAAATGGAGTAGGATTTAACGAACCGCGAAGGCGCGAAGGACGCGAAGGAAGAGAAAGAAGAAGAAGATGTTTTTAGGTAAAGACTCTAGTTAGAAATGACATCAAATTCGTTGGTATCGGAATTATTAATCTCTCTCTTTTCTTCCTCTACGGTGTCTGCGGACTCTGCGGTTAATCATTCCCAAACAACCGTAAACGATATGAGAAAGACCTCTCTCTTTCCTTCCTTCGCGCTCTTCGCATCTTCGCGGTTTATTCCAATATGTTATAATAATTAACAACTAACGACGAATGACGAATAACTATGGTGCAATTAACTGCAAAAATCTCTGCTAACGAGTTAGCAAATTTGGCTGTAGATTTGATTCGGAAAACAGGTTGCGAGTACGGTGATGTACGTTTTTGCAGTTACCGAAGGCAGAATCTTTACGCGCGCGATAGATCTTTAAGCCAACTGTCTGATAATGTAAGTTCCGGTTTTGGCGTGCGAGTGCTGCTAGACGGGGCTTGGGGGTTTGCCGCCAGTCACAGCAAAACGCCGACAGAGGTTGCAAGAATAGTCGCTTTGGCTGTAGAAATCGCTAAAGGCAGCCGCTTAACTCAAAAGGAACCGGTGCGGTTAGTGCCTGTCGAAAAATATGTCGATACCTACATTACTCCCATCGCCATTGACCCTTTTTCTGTACCCGTTGCTGACAAAGCAGAACTGCTGCTAACTATCAACGAGCGGCTGCTAGCACATGGCGCACAAGGCATCAAAAAAGCTTCTTCTTTTTTGCAGTCAAGCCGCGAAGACAAGGTTTTTGCTTCTACAGAAGGCTCGCTAATCGAACAAACAATCTACCGCAGCTATCCGGGTTTTGGCTGTACGGCAATTGCGGGTGGCGATGCCCAAAGTCGCAGTTACGAACGCCCGCCGATGAATATCGGTTACGAACATATTAATCCCGATGATTTGTTAAGTCAAGTCGAAAGAGTGGCCGCCGAAGCTATTGAAAAAGTCAGCGCTCCCAAAATCCCGGCTGGTATTTGCAAATCCCTGATTCTTAAGCCGACAAATTTGTATTTGACAATCCACGAATCAGTAGGACATCCAACAGAATTAGACCGGGTTTACGGCTACGAATCTAATTTTGCCGGCACGAGCTTTGCTACTACTGATAAGTTAAATAAACTGCAATACGCTGCACCTTGGGTGAATTTTAAGTGCGATCGCACTCAACCAGGTGGCCGCGGTACAATGGGTTACGATGATGAGGGCGTAAAATCACAAGATTGGTACGTTGTCAAGGATGGAATTTTAGTTGATTATCTCACTGATAGAGAGACGGCTTATCGCCTCGGACGTGCCAGTAGTAACGGTTCTGCTTACGCTGACAGTTGGTCGAGTGTGCCGATGGTGAGAATTCCTAATTTGGGATTGGAACCAGGCCCGGATGGCGGCAGCCATACTGCTACTTTGGCAGAGATGATTGCGGATACGGAAGATGGCATTTTAATTGACGGTGTGGGCAGTTTTTCGATTGACCAGCAGCGGCGCAATTTTCAATTCGGCGGCGATGCTTTTTGGAAGGTAGAAAAAGGTAAAGTTGTCGGTATGTTGAAGGATGTAACTTATCAGGCGATGAGCACTGATTTCTGGAATCAAATAGATGCGCTCGGGCCGGCTTCGGAGCGGGTTCAATGCGGTACGAATATATGCGGAAAGGGGGAGCCGATGCAGGTTGCTCAAATGACTCACGCTTGTGTGCCGGTGCGAGTGAGGGATATTCAAATTGGGTAATAGGGCATGGGGCATAGGGCATCGGTTCTTAGTTATTAGTTAATTGTTAACAATGCCCAATTCGCAAGGCCCAATTTGCAATGCCCCATTTGCAATGCCCAATTCGCAATGCCCAATTCGCAAGGCCTAATTACCAATCATGATTGTAACAACATCGCCCGCACTTTTAAGTGAAGACCAAGCCTTATCTGTAGTAGAAAAAGCAGTCAAACTATCCAAAGCAGAGGAAGTATTTGTCAGTCTCTCTACTGGCGAAGAATCTCTTTCGAGATTCTCGGAAAATCAAATCAGCCAAAATATCAGCAAAACTGTATTTAACCTGAGCATTACTAGCTATTTTGGCAACAAAAGCGCCTCTGCTGCTGTTACAGAATTTGATGAAGATGCGATCGCCTCCGCAGTCAAGCGATCGGAAGAATTGGCCAGAATTGCGCCAGCAGACCCCGAATGGATGCCACTTCTGCCGCCTCAAACCTACGATTTGCGATCGCCCGCATTCGACACAGCAACGGCAACTGTATCGCCTCTAGCACGGGCCGAAATGGTGCAGCAAGCTTGCGCGAGATCCTCCCAGGGGGGCGCTCATGGTTCGGGCACTTTGAGCACTGATGCGTCGCTGTACGCGATCGCCTCGTCAACCGGACTCCGCGCCTGCAACCAGTCTACAGAGGCGGATTTCAGCTTTACTGCTCGCGTTGAAGACGGTTCTAGTTGGGCTCAGAGCAGTGCTTGGAGTATCAACGAATTGCCCATCGCCCAATTAGCAGAACAAGTGCTCGATCGGGCGATCGCATCCCGCAACCCGCGGCCCATCACTCCCGGCGTTTATCCGGTAATCCTTGACGGTGCTGCTTTTGCAGGCTTGCTACCGTGGGTGATTTGGGGGCTGGATGCGAGGGCGGCGGATGAGGGGCGATCGTTTATGTCGATCGCCGATGCAGAGGGAAAACCAGCGGGAAACCGTGCGGGGGAACAACTTTTTAGCCCGTTAGTGCAAGTGCAGCGCGATCCGGCTCATCCTTTGTTGCGATCGAATACTTTTTTCGGCGACGGATTGAGCAATAACTATTTGGAAATCATCAAAGATGGCGTCCCTCAAAGTTTGTCTTATTCCCGCTACTGGGCCGCACAAAAAGGCAAAGAGGCAAAAGGTGCTTATTACCCGATCGTGATGGCAGGTTCCGACCAAAGTTTAGCAGATTTAATTGCTCAAACCGAGCGCGGAATTTTCGTCAGTCGAGCTTGGTACGTGCGCTACGTGAATCCGAAAACTTTGGAAGTAACGGGAATGACTCGCGACGGTACTTTTTGGATTGAGGATGGCAAAATTGCTTACCCGATTAAAAACCTGCGTTTCAATCAAGTTTTACCTGATATGTTGCGCGATGTGGATGCAGTTAGCGAGGTGAAACGTTACGGCGGTAGTGTCGTGCCTGGAGTGCGCGTGAAAGCTTTTAATTTCACGAGTATTACTGACAGTTTGTGAGTTGCAGCGGTGAGGTGCGCGCGAACCCACCCGCCGGAGGTGGGTTTTTGTATCGGTAAGGTAGATTGGGTGCGGGTTGGGGGGATCGCCTGTTGACAAAGCTGTTCGGAAAATTAGTATTTTTTTAACTGAGGCATCTACCTTAAGGTAGAGTATTGTTTGTGAGGCTTAGGATTAAAACCAGCTACTATCTAATTTAGAGCGATCGAGAAAAACCAATTCCCAATTCCCAATTACCAATTATCAATTATCAATGAATCAATATTTTGCTACAGTTGCGCGCGGATTAGAAACTATTGCCGCCCAAGAATTAGAACGTTTAGGGGCCCAGGATGTCAAGCCAGATTTTACTGGGGTTTACTTTGCGGGCGATCGCGCTTTATTATACCGCGTCAATCTTTGGTCGAGAACAATTTTTAGAGTGCTAATGCCGATCGCCGAATTCCGATGTTACAACTCGGATATGCTCTACCGCGAAGTGCAGAAAATCCCTTGGGACGAATACTTGTATCCCGACAATACTTTAGCAGTCAACTGCACCGGCGGCAACGAAAAGTTGAACCACACACACTTTACAGCTTTGCAGGTCAAAAATGCGATCGCCGACCAACAGCGCCTTCAATTTAACAAGCGTTCTAATGTCGATGTAGAGAATCCCGATTTGCTAATTAACCTTCACATTCATCAAGATAGAGCTATTTTAAGTTTAGACAGTTCTGGTGGCAGTTTGCACCGCCGAGGATATCGACCGGCGATGGGGCTTGCTCCCCTCAAAGAAACCCTAGCTGCGGCTTTGTTAGAGATGGCAGAATGGACACCTGATTTGCCATTTTTAGACCCGATGTGTGGTTCTGGAACATTACCTTTGGAAGCGAGTTTAAAGGCTTTGAATATTGCACCGGGATTGTTTAGAGAAAAGTTTGGATTTATGACTTGGCGGGATTTTGACGAACCTTTGTGGGATACATTGTGGGCAGAAGCTGAAAATAGTGAGTTACCGGAACTTAAGCAAGTGGTTGCTGGGTGCGATCGCGATTCCGATATGTTAACTCAAGCTCGCACGAACGCGCAGCAAGCAGGTATTGCCGGTAAGATTCAGTTTGCTCAAACCGAGTTATCTCAGTTGGAAGCACCGGCAGACAGAGGCGTTCTGATTTGCAATCCTCCCTACGGAGAGAGGCTCGGAGATGCTAGCGAATTAGGAGATTTGTACAAGATGTTGGGGGATATTTTCAAGAATCGTTTTAAAGGTTGGAATGCGTTTATTTTGACTGGAAATAAGGAGTTGGGTAAAAAGGTGGGACTTAGGACATCGCGGCGAATTCCTGTTTTCAATGGCTCGATTCCGTGTACTTTGCTCAAATATGAACTGTATTAGGGGAGAGGAGTTGCAAAAAAAAGAGGTACTAATAGTAAAATAAAAAAAGAATACATACCGAATTACACTGCTCAACAATAATCAAATTAAAATACTAATTTTACATTTGAATATATTGTTTTATTACCTTTAATATACTGTCAGGTAAATTAACCACAATATTTGTAGGGCGGGTTTCACAAACAATCTGTAATTCACATCCATTATATCTATAAACCCGCCCAGCCCGATCGACAAAATTTCATTACGGGAAATTCAACGGAAATGACTTAACATCTACACCGGCAAAAAAGAAACGTGAGCCGAAACAATCTTCCACCCTTGAGGAAACTTGCGCCACATCTGACTCTGCCGCCCCACCCGCACCACTCCATCCATTACACGGCGAAATTCCAGCGTCACAGCCGCCGTGTCTGCATCGAAAGTCACGACTTTGAGGTTGAACATTTCTCGATCGACATTTACAGGCGATCGCCCTTTGCGAAAAGCCCTCACCTCATCACTCCCGTACAGGTTCTCCGTCACCCCAAACCGCACGACTTCCGGCGCATCCCAGAACAAATTATCGAGAGTTTCAATATCATTCGTACAAAGAGCTTTTTCGTATTTTAAATATAGTTCAGTTAACTGGGCTGTCACAGCAGAATCATTGATAACAGTCATAAATTGTAGATTTCAAAAATCTTAATTTTCACAAATTTTGTTTGCAATAAGGACTAAAGTCCTTACTACAAACGCAACTAATTACTGGAAATTAATGCTCAATTTTGAGGGAAATAATCTTGTCGCCTTGGCGGATAGCATTGACGACAGACATATCCTCAGTTTTGCCAAAAGTTGTGTGAACTCCATCTAGATGAGACTGGGGAGAATGGCAAATAAAGAATTGGCTACCACCCGTATCTTTACCTGCGTGAGCCATTGATAAAGTTCCAGCCAAATGTTTGTTGGAGTTAATTTCGCACTTTATTTTGTAGCCAGGGCCGCCAGTTCCATTACCTTTTGGACAGCCACCTTGAATCATAAAGTTAGGAATGACTCGGTGAAAAGCCAATCCATCGTAAAAACCTTTTTCCGCCAAGTCAACAAAATTCTTCACTGTGTTAGGCGCATCCGCATCGAACAATTCCAAATTGATTGTGCCTTTGTCGGTTTCCATAATAGCGCGGGTCATGATTTCTCCTGGCTTCCTAAAATGAGTGTGTTGCCTGCGTGTTAATTGCGGACTTCGCTTTTATAGCGACAGGTTTCAAACTGTCGTTATATTTTGGCTTTCAGCAGTGTAGCATATTCCGGCAACTCTCATAGGACTTATACGCGCTTTCTGAGAAAACCCGGTTTCTTACGAGATTTCTCGTTAGCAAAGCCAATATTTTTGGAGACACCAGATTTGTTACCGTCAGTCATATTTTAATTGTTGGTCACTTGTGCGTGTTCGTGTTCTTCCTGAAGATCGTTCATATTAAAAATGAAAGGAACCCGACTCGATCCTGCGCCCATAACCAGCACTTTTGGCATCTGAGCCCCGCCGCTTCTCCAAGCTTCGATCGCCTCTTTTTGCAGCACTAAATCGCCGCCTTGAGCCTTCAAAGTTTCAGCCAACAGCCTTTGAGCTTCAGCCCTACCTTGAGCGCGGTTAATGTCAGCTTGAGCTTGTTGTTCTGCTTCCTGAGCCACATAAACAGCCCTTTGCGCCCGCTGTTCAGCAACCTGTTTCTCCTCAACTGCTTTTGCAAAATCTGTGGAGAATCGAATGTTAACAACGCTCGTATCGAGCACGATTACATCATACTTTGATAACCTTTCCTTCAGCGCAGTATCAAAGTCTCGCTTCAGTTCACTTCTTTGAGTAATAGATTGTTCAGCGGTTCTCAGTGCAGCCGCTGTTTTAAATGCTTCTTGCGTCTGAGGAGCAATAATTTTTGAGACTATATTCTCCAAAGTTCCTTGAGTCCTTCTGATCTCCACTATTTTCTCAGGATCGAGGCGGAAGTTGATCGCAAAACTAGCATTTAAATCCTGAAGGTCTTTAGTTGCACTTTGGGCGGGAACTTCAAATTTTTGCACTGTTACATCGTAGACATCTACCTTGGATATTAGCGGGGGTCTGAGGTGAAACCCCTCTAACAATGCTCCATCTGTGGCTTTTCCTAAAACGCTGACTACCCCTGCTTCGCCTGGATTGATGACGACAAAAGAGTTTAAGCCGATGAGTAGCGCGCCTACTAATAGAACCCCAGCGATTGCTGAGGATATGCTCTGAAAACTTTGATTTTTCAACTTACACGCTCCTTTGTGCTCATTCCATTATAATCGTTAAATAGATTTGGTCGCCTCTCAAGTCTCAAATCTAAAATTACAATCTAAAATGGATGGGGTTGCCTTTCAAATCTCAAATCTAAAATGGATGGGCTGATGCTCAAAATTGTTAAATATCCTAGAACTTATCACATCGAAGGTTCGCGTTTCCAACCGGGTGATGAAGACCTCGATAGCGTGCCATTTAGCGCCCTGAGCGATCGCCCTCTAATTCTTGAAGAAAAGGTAGATGGCGCTAATACAGGCATCAGCTTCGCACCAGATGGACAAATGCTGCTGCAAAGTCGCGGCCACTATCTCACAGGCGGGCCGAGGGAAAAACATTTTAACTTATTCAAACAGTGGGCTTTCAGTCTCAGCGGGCCGCTGGGAGAAGTGCTGGGAACTCGCTACATTCTTTACGGCGAATGGCTTTATGCCAAACACACTGTTTTTTATGATTTTTTGCCGCACTATTTTATGGAATACGATGTGCTGGACTTAGAAACCAGTCAATTTCTGAGTACAGAATCCCGCCGCAAGTTGTTAAGCGGGTTGCCGTTAGTGTCAGTTCCCGTGTTGTTTTCTGGAGTGCTGAAATCTTCAAAGCAAATGATGCAGTTTGTGGAAAAATCTAATTTTATTCAACCCGGACATTTGGAACGCTTGCGTTTGTACTGCGGGGAATTGGGATTAGATGAAGAACGGTGTTTGAAAGAGACTGACAAGAGCGATCGCATGGAGGGTCTGTACATTAAAGTCGAAGAAGATGGCATAGTAAAGGCACGTTACAAATACGTGCGTGCCAGTTTTTTGACTGCTATTAAAAATGCCGAAGGACATTGGCTAAATCGCCCCATTATACCCAATATTCTGCGTCCCGATGTGAATTTATTTAATTTTAGTTAACCAGCAGGTGAATTTATGAATGCACTGTTATCGCCCTCGGCCACTTGGACTTTTCCCTTTTGTCCCGAACCGCCCCATTGGTTTCTGGATTGGGACGGTATTCAAACGCATTTCGACTGGATTGACAGCCTCAAAGGATGTCAGCAAGACCCGATTTACCACGCCGAAGGAGATGTTTTTATTCATACAAAAATGGTCTGCGAAGCATTAATCTCATCCCCAAATTGGCGGCAACTTCCCGAAAAAGAACGATCGATACTTTTTGCCGCCGCTTTGCTGCACAATGTCGCCAAACCAGCCTTTACAAAAATAGAAGCTGACGGCAGAATTAGCTCAAAAGGTCACGCCCGCCAAGGTGCGAGAATGGTCAGACAAATTTTATCTCAATTCGAGCCGCCTGTGCAGTTTGAGATTCGCGAAACAGTTGTGGCGATCGTCAAATTCGGCAGTTTACCCATCTGGCTAATCGACAAACCCAATCCGCAGCAGTCTGTAATTAAAGTCAGTCAAGTTGTCCGCTGCGATTTCCTCGCACTTTTAGCCGAAGCAGACGTGCGCGGCCGACAGTGTAGCGACAAACAAGAACTGCTCGATAAAATAGAACTATTTCGTGAGTTTTGTCAAGAAAATAATTGTTTGGATTCTCCCCGACAATTCCCCTCCGCACACAGCCGATTTATCTACTTCCGCAAAGAGAACGGCCACCCGGATTACGAAGCATTTGACGACACTAAATGCGAAGTAATTTTGATGTCTGGCTTGCCAGGAAGCGGTAAAGATTATTGGATTCGGAAAAATCTCCCAGATTTGCCAGTAATCTCGCTGGATGCACTGCGAAAAGAGATGAATGTGCCTCCCGACGAAACCCCGGGGAATGTGGTCACAGCCGCCAAACAAAGAGCGCGCGAATACATAAATGAGGGGCGTTCTTTTGTGTGGAACGCCACGAATACAACTAAACAAATGCGGCAGCAATTAATTAATTTTTTTGCTGCTTATCAAGCGCGAATTCACATTGTTTATCTGGAAGTACCTCTAGAAGAAATATTGCAGCGGAATCGATCGCGCACAGCAACAGTACCGGAAGCAGTCATTCGCAAATTAGCTGCGCGCCTGGATATTCCAGATATCACAGAAGCCCATCAGGTAGAGTGGATTGTGAGCGATCACGCTTAATAGTGGCAATCCACCCGCGATCGCCCGTATTACTTCAACGCCCTACCAATTCCTTTTTCCCTAAAATAGAATCGTCATAATGCGCCAACAAATCAGCAGGGTGATCGTAAATTGCCGCAGCATTTGCTAGCGAAGCATCATCGAAACCTCCGCACCGAAAAGCAATTACTGGCACCCCGCACTTGCCCGCAGCTTCGATATCGTAAGGAGTATCAGCTAACATCACAGTCTGACTCGCTTCCATCTGCAATTTGCTCAAAGCAGCTTCCACAATATCCGGTTCCGGTTTAGAAGCTTCCGCATCACTCGATGTCGCCGCTTCGTCGAGTAAATCATCTACTTGTGCAGCTTTCAGCAAATCGGAAAGTTCTTCGCTGGTAGCTGAAGTAGCAATAATTAGCCGCAATCCTTCTTGCTGCATTTTTAACAGTAAATCCCGCGAACCCGGGGTTGGAGAAAGCTCAGGAGCAAAGCGGTTAATAATCAGTTCTTTGCGCCGCTGTGCAATCTTTTTCCCGTCGCCTGCTTCGTCGGAAAGTCCTGATACCATTTTGGGTATAACTTTGTCGCCTCCCATGCCAATTAGCGGGCGCACTTTCTCAAACGGCACGTCGTAGCCGTAAGCGGCAAATGCCTCTACCCAAGCTTGAGCGTGGGCGTCATTGCTGAGCGTCAGAGTACCGTCAATATCGAGAATTACTGCTTGCAATTGCATAACTTATTTGTGGTTAGTTATTAGACTTATTCCCAAAAATTATTTTGTAGTAAAAACTTTAGTCCAAAATTATTTAATTAGTCAATCGGGGACTGAAGTCCCCACTACGCACTTTTAGACAGGGACTTCCGTCTCAGAGCAATTTTTAGGGTTAAGCTGACACCTATGTGCCCTGTTCCTACCCCTAGCTTCCCCCTCCTCCCCTTGTTAAGGAGGATTGGGAGGAGCAGTTGAATCAATGAGTTTGATAATTTTCTTCAGTCCAACAGCGCGGTAGAGTTTCACCGGAAGGAAACACTAAATTAGTTTTTGGAAAACTTGCTGTCTCTTGCTCTTCTTGACCAGCTTGATTTTTTCCCGGCACTTCATTTTTTGTAGGGCTGATTAAAGCATCTACATCGAGGATTTCTATCAAGTCGCCTGATTCTTTTTCTTGTAAAAGCATAGTTTCTCCTTGAACGGTGAATGCGAGTTAGGGTTTGAGGACAACTTTGATACAGTTGTCTTTTTTGTTGAGGAAAATCTCGTAGGCGTGGGGCGCTTCATCCAACTTCATTCGGTGCGTAATTACGAATGACGGGTCAATTTCGCCTTTTTGAACGCGATCGAGCAAAGGCCGCAAATAGCGTTGAACGTGCGTCTGTCCCATTTTCAGGGTCAAACCTTTGTTGAAAGCTGCACCTAATGGCACTTTGTCTACGAAACCGCCGTAAACGCCGGGAATTGAGACTGTGCCACCTTTGCGGCAAGCTACGATCACTTGTCGCAGGGCGGTGGGTCGATCGCTCTCCAAGCGCACGGCTTGCTTGGCTTTGTCGTACAAAGCGTCGAGGCCTGTGCCGTGGGCTTCCATCCCCACCGCGTCGATGCAGGAGTCTGGGCCGCGTCCCCCCGTCATTTCGGTGACGGCTTCCCCAGCGTCCATTTCTTCGTAGTTGATGATTTCAGCTTTGGCCGCGGCCGCCATTTGCAAGCGTTCCGGTACGCGGTCGATCGCAATTACTCGATCGGCCCCCAGCATAAACGCGCTTCTGATCGCAAATTGTCCGACCGGCCCACATCCCCAAACAGCTACAGTATCCCCCGGCTGAATGTTGCAGTTTTCAGCCGCCATATAACCGGTAGGAAATATATCGGTGAGGAACAATACTTGTTCGTCAGAAAGTCCGTCGGGAATTTTTAAAGGGCCAACATCTGCAAACGGAACCCGCGCGTATTCTGCTTGACCTCCTGCATAGCCGCCCGTTAAATGCGAGTAGCCAAACAGTCCCGCCGGCGAATGACCGTAGATTTTTTCAGCCAATCCTGCATTGGGGTTGGAGTTGTCGCACAGCGACCACAAATCGCGGTTGCAAAAGAAGCAACTGCCGCAAGAAATAGTAAAAGGAATGACGATGCGATCGCCCTTTTTTAAGTTCTTGACTTCGCTGCCGAGTTCGACTACTTCCCCCATGAATTCGTGACCCAGGATGTCGCCCGATTGCATGGTCGGGATGTAGCCGTTATAAAGGTGCAAATCTGAGCCGCAGATTGCTGTAGATGTGATTTTAACTATCGCATCGCGCGGATTGATAATTGTTGGGTCTGGTACATTATCAACTCGCACATCATTGGCTCCGTGCCAGCAAAGAGCTTTCATTATTTTTTCCCTCTAGTTAACTACTAGCTAGCAGATTTTTGATTTTAAATCTTAAATTTACTACGCCGATAAATTACCTGCTTGGATATTTTAATTCTAAGCATATAAAATATATATTCTCTCTATCCGAGGTATAATTCATAAATCTATCTTCCGGCTGTTTTCAATAACAAAAAGGTAAAGTTTATGCCCCTAAAGTGCGGGAAATTTAACATTCTTCTGTTAACCCCCAACATTTATAGCAACCGCGCCCGACTGTTAGGACGTTCTTAATTACTGAAACCATTGCGGAAGATTGCTTGTTCCTTCTCTCGCGACGATAACTAAAGCCTTCTTCCTTCTCTCGCGACGATAACTAAAGGCTTTTTCTTTCTTCGTTCAACATCTGCTATAACAGCTAACAACTACATAGCTGAGATTGTTTTTGTCGATCGCCGATCGCTCCCTTCTCACAATCAATAAAATTTTCGCACTGTGTCTCACTACAGCCGATATTATTGCTCACTTGAGATAAATAGCGACCGCAAACTTCTCAAGTAAAAGCGGGTTTATCAATTATTAAGCAGGGTGCGTGACTTTTGTATAGCTCAACACTTCATCCCAATCTGGAGAATCACGCACCCTGCTTAAGGAGGATTAATCGTCAAATATTGTATCATTAGTTATAGCTAAAAGCCGAGCTTGCGCTAAAGTTGTTAAAGATTAAAATTTATCGATCGCCTTTTATGCCTTACACTGCATCTACCCCAACAGACCCCAATCAACCCAACATCCGCAATGCCGACCACCGCCTACTAGAATTCACCAAGCTGACACCGATGATGCAGCGGTATGTGGAAGTGAAAGAACAGTATCCCCACGCACTTTTATTGTTTCGAGTTGGAGATTTTTTTGAGTGTTTTTTCCAAGATGCAGTTACGATTTCGAGGGAATTAGAACTTGTTTGTACTAGCAAAGAAAGCGGCAAAGAAATCGGCAGAGTGCCCATGACAGGAGTGCCGCACCACGCCCTCGATCGCTACACTTCTCAGTTAGTAGAAAAAGGCTATGCTGTGGTAGTTTGCGACCAAGTTGAAGATGCCTCAATCGCTGCTAAAGAAGGCCGCCAAGTCAAGCGCGAAATTACCCGCATTCTCACTCCCGGAACTTTGACTGATGACGGAATGCTCAAACCCCGACAAAATAATTTTTTAGCAGCAGTCGTCATCGCTGGGGAACATTGGGGACTGGCTTATACAGATATTTCTACGGGAGAATTCGTCACTACCCAAGCAGACAGTTTAGAACAATTAACCCTAGAATTGCTGCGCTTGCAGCCTTCGGAAGTCTTGGTACCGACTAATGCGCCGGATTTGGTGACGATGTTGAGGCCCGGAGAGAAATCTGAGCATTTGCCCGATTGTTTGCCGAATTCATTCTGCTATTCTTTGCGATCGCAAGTTCCGTTTACTTTGTCCGAAGCAAAACAGAGAATCCAGCAAAAGTTCAAAGTGCGATCGCTCGAAGGCATGGGATGCGGCCACCTTTCCCTCGCAGTGCGCGCCGCCGGCGGTTTGCTGCAATATCTCGAAGAAACTCAAAAGGAAAAAGCAGTTTCTTTGCAAAGATTGCACACTTACACTCTCACCGATTTTCTCATACTCGACTACCAAACCCGCCGCAATCTCGAAATTACTCAAACAGTGAGAGATGGGGTTTTTCACGGTTCGCTGCTGTGGGCTATAGACAAAACCAGCACTGCCATGGGAGGCCGGGCTTTGCGCCGCTGGGTGCTGCAACCTTTGCTCAGCATTAAAGGCATTTGCGCCCGACACGACACGATTCAAGAATTAGTAGAAAATAACGCCCTGCGCCAAGATTTGCAGCAGTTGCTGCGCCAAATTTACGACATCGAAAGACTGACAGGCCGCGCCGGTTCTGGAACAGCTAGCGCCCGAGATTTGGTCGCTTTAGCTGATTCTCTGGGAAAACTGCCGACATTAGCCTCGATCGCAGCCCAAGGGCGAGCGCCCTATTTGAAAGCGCTGCAAAATGTACCGCCAATTCTCGAAGAATTAGCAAATACCATTCACGCTCATTTAGTTGATGAACCGCCGATTCATTTAAAAGAAGGAGGTTTGATTCGTTCAGGAATCAATGCCATGCTGGATGAAATGCGCCACACTGCATCAGCAGACCAAGAATGGATTGCTAATTTAGAAGCAACTGAGAGACAACGCACGGGAATTTCTAATTTAAAAGTAGGCTACAATAAAGCTTTCGGCTATTACATCAGCATTACCAAATCGAAAGTAGACCAAGTGCCGAAGGACTACACCCGCAAGCAAACTCTCACCAATGAAGAACGCTACAGCACTGAAGAATTAAAAGAAAGGGAAGTGCGAATTCTGACTGCCCGGGAAGATTTAAATCAATTGGAATACGATATTTTTGCTAAAGTGCGATCGGAGGTAGGAGAACACGCCGAAATTATTCGCAACGTTTCCCGCGCCGTGGCGGCGGCGGATATTTTGTGCGGTTTAGCAGAAGTAGCAGTTTACCAGAATTACTGCCGCCCGACTATGACAGAAAGTCGGGAAATTAAAATTATTGAAGGTTGTCATCCTGTGGTGGAAAAGTCTTTGCCGCCCGGATTTTTTGTACCTAATTCTGCTTTTTTGGGTCGGGAAGAATCGCTAAACCGCCCAGATTTAATTATTTTAACCGGGCCGAATGCTAGCGGCAAAAGCTGCTACTTGCGGCAGGTGGGTTTGATCCAGTTAATGGCGCAGATGGGCAGTTTTGTGCCGGCGAAAGCTGCGAGTTTGGGAATTTGCGATCGCATTTTTACCCGTGTCGGCGCCGTGGACGATTTAGCAACCGGCCAGTCTACGTTTATGGTTGAAATGAACGAAACTGCAAATATTCTCAATCACGCGACGCCGCAATCATTGGTTTTGTTAGATGAAATTGGCAGGGGAACGGCAACCTTTGACGGACTTTCGATTGCTTGGTCTGTGGCAGAATATTTAGCAAACGAGATTCGGGCGCGGACGATTTTTGCGACTCACTATCACGAATTGAATGAGTTAGCTTCTATTTTGGATAATGTCGCAAATTATCAAGTTACAGTGAAAGAATTGCCCGATCAAATCGTATTTTTGCACCAAGTTCAGCCGGGAGGTGCTGACAAGTCCTACGGAATTGAAGCGGGGAGGTTGGCTGGTTTACCGCCGTCGGTGATTGAGAGGGCGAGACAGGTGATGAAGCAGATTGAGAAACATAGCAAAATTGCGATCGGGCTGCGAAAAGGTGTTAAAAAAAATGGTAAAAAAGAGTCAGAGGGCGAACAGTTGGATATTTTTGAAGATTGAAATTTCCGGTGGTAAAAAATTGTAGTAACTTCTTTCTATATTGCACGATTTCCAAGAAGCCTTTCAGGGGCGGGAAGGATGCCCACCCCACAATAAAATTCACTCTTTGTGGAACCGGCCGGAAAGCCTGTTCATAAAAATGGTGCAATATAGAAGTTACTACTTTTACTACAAACCAGAAACTCTAACGCCCATTTTGCAAATTTCTTACCTCTTTGTGCACGCTCATCCCAATTTCCAAAGCTTCATTTAGCAACCGCCCATATTCAGTCGCCCGATCGCTCACATCTACCGCCATCAAAGCAGCTAAATTACTTTCAATATTAGCAAATAACTCGTAACGGCGACCGATAAATTGCTGGTTTTCCCTGAGAATCCTCTCTGTTTTTAAAGCACACACTAAACTTTCTCTAGTAATTTTTAATGCCTCAATAGCATCTGCTCGGTTAATTAAATTGGCTTGTAAATTGCCAGCAGCGGTTAGGCGATCGATAATATCTAAAGCCTGAATCACCTCATGATATTTCTCAACTTCATCCAGCAGACCCGCTAGCGTTTCCAGAGGTTTTGCCTTCACCCATCTATAGACATTCCAAGCAACCGTAATCGCCAGGGACAAACCCAAAGTTATTTGTAAAACCCTGACAAATATCTCAGCATCGCTAAATGAACCAACATTATGTTGATTAGCCAGTAAAGCAACAGGCAGCGAAACAACTAATGTCATACAAAATATCAGCAACTCATTCAACAAAAGAGAAAACAGCTTTTTGCCGTCCCGGAGTGCCGGAGGTCGGTAAAAATCCGCTGCAAAACCGTCGCTCAAAGCTATTCCGCTCAAATCCTCCAACTCCTTCTCAGGAATCTTTAGCTCATCCAAATCAGCTTGTATCACTCTTTAAAATCTCCTTGAATTGGGATTAATTACGATCCTCCCAGAGACATAATTGATTGCCACAGACTCATATAAAAATTGCTTTCTCGGTTTCGGAACAGTTGAAAAGCCATTCCCGACGACCCAAAAAACGGTCTCAGCGTCCACGCCAACTGAGTGCCAACAAACGCATAAAGTCCCAACCAAAAGCGCAAAATATTTAGCCTGATGTCTTTGCCTTCCGCATCTTGTTCGGACAGAAAGTGCATTCCTTGATAAATGAAATTTACCCCCAAAAATCCAGTGATTGCCATAATAGCAACATTCAACACCAGAAAAAAATTGTAATTGCGACTGCTCAGAAGAAAAAACAGACTGACAGGTGCAAATCCAAACAGCAAAACGCTAATCATCGCCATCGCTGTCATCAACAATATCAAATACTGCTCAAAAGTTCGTTTAGAGCCAAACATGACATTAAAAAAGTACAGTGTGGGAAAGCAGATAATCAGCGTCAGCAAGTAAAGTGCTGGCAACTTAATTGCTGAAACCAGACATTGCATCCACGTACTAGATGCACCTAATATCGCTCCGTAAATGCCAAAAAATACGGTACTAGAAATCAACAAACCGAAAATTTTAGATTTGAGCTTGACACCTTGGCGAATTTCTTCGAGAAACTGTTGCCGTTCCCGCAGCAAATACATTACTACTGAAAAATATTTCACGGGATCTCCTTGTGACTGATGCGACTCCGAATCAGTCATAACTCAAGCTGAGTTCGATCGGCAATCTTGCCATATCAGGACACTCCATGTTAACCAATTGTTCTTGTACCCAGATCATCACAAGCTGAGATGTGGAGGCGTTTTGAGAGATACCTGCAAAGCTAAACGGCTCAAACCCAGTCTAGGTATGGATTGTATTCAATTTCTATTCAAACGAGGCAATTTGTCTCCAATTTCTAGTCAATTTCGAGTCAATCCGACCCCCAACTCAGTCGTGTTCTAAGTAATAAAAAACCTCAAACCGTTGATTTATCGTGGGTTTGAGGTTTTTATAGACGAAAGCGGGCAGCGGGAATCGAACCCGCATAGTTAGCTTGGAAGGCTAAAGTTTTACCACTAAACTATGCCCGCACACAGAAACTAAACATACCACAAGTCTCTGGGGATTGCAATAGGCCTGTGCAAAATTTTTGAGTAGCTCCCTCACAGTGGCTGAATCGGGACTTGCGACCCGATCGCCCAAACCCCCAAAAAATCCCCCTCTCCCACGCTGGGTAAGGCTTTACGGATGGAAATAATCGTAAATTTGCTGCGCCAGACGCGGGCCTATCCCAGAAACTTCTGCCAACTGTTCGGGAGTCGCTAAACGGAGATAGTCGATCGACCGAAAATGTGCCAACAATTGTTTTTGTCGGTGGTGTCCCAATCCGGGAATTTCATCAAGGCGCGATCGCTTCATTCTCTCGCTTCTTCGATCCCGGTGAAAACTCACAGCAAATCTGTGCGCCTCATCCCGCACCCGGCGCAATAATTGTACGCCCGGTTGCTCAGAATTAGTTTGCAGCGGCAAAGATTCCCCCGGCAAAAATATCTCCTCTCGCTGCTTTGCCAAACTGACAACGCGCAACTCTTCTAGCAAATTCATCTCCCGCAAAACAGCCACAACTGCTGACAGTTGACCTTTGCCGCCATCTATCATAATTAAGTCGGGTTTGTCGGAAATAGTATGAGAAACCGAGGATAAATTGCTGATTTCTTCCGGTTCTTCTAAGTCGCTAAACCCATCTTCGATCTTCCCTCTTCCTTCTTCCTTCAATCCTCGGAATCGGCGACCGATAACTTCTGCTAAACTAGCAAAATCATCAGAATGACCCGATTTAATTTCAGGATTTTTAATTTTGTAATGGCGGTAGTGTTGATTGGCGGGCAAACCGTCAATAAATACGACTCGGGAAGCTACGGCGTCAGAACCTTGAATGTGAGAAATATCGTAACCTTCAATGCGGCGAGGAACTTCTGGCAAATCGAGAATTTCTGCTAAATCTTCCATTGCTTGAGAATTGCGATCGCTCAATCTTTGCATTCTCGCCAATTCATACTCAGCATTGCGTTCCACCATCTCAATCAACTCAGCCTTAGTTTGCCGCTGCGGTGTCAAAATCGTAACTTTTCGCCCCTTACGGTTGCTCAACCAATCTGCTAATATTTCCCCTTCTGGCAATTCGTACTGCACAGAAATTTCGCTGGGAATTTCTACGGATTCGACATTTTGATAGTGTTCTTCCAAAACCCGCTGCAAAATCGCTCCGGCCTCTATCCCCTCTCGTTCTCCCCCTTGGCAAGGGGGGGAGGAAAGAAAAAGTTGAGATAACTCTTCCCCCCCCGATTGTAGGGGCGGTGCCCCCGTGCCCGCCCTGAGTTGGGAGGGGATTTCCGCCATAAATCCCAACCTTCCCACCAGTTGACCGGCACGAATTTGGAACAATTGGACGCAAGCGTGCTGGGTGTCGGCCGCAAGTGCGATCGCATCTCTGGAAACAGTATCGTCTGGCAAAGAGACTTTTTGACCCGCACTCAAAGACTGCAAACCCTTAATTTGGTCCCGAATACGCGCCGCAGTTTCAAAGTTTAAATCTTCGGCTGCCTGTGCCATTTGGGGTTCTAAAATATCGAGCAATTCCTGAGTTCTTCCCTGGAAAATCATCGCTACTTTTTGGATGATTTTTCGGTATTCCTCCGGCGAAGTTAACCCTTGACAAACGCCAACGCAGCGCCCGATATCGTAGTTCAGACAGGGACGGTCTTTAAACAGCGGTTGAGGGCGCTGCCGCAGCGGGAAAATCCGCTTAATTAAATGCAGCGTACTCCTCAGTGCCCCTGTATCAACGTAGGGGCCGTAATAGCGGTCTTTTGCACTACCTGCGCGGCGTTTGCGGGTGATAAAAATGCGCGGGTATTCCTCCGACCAAGTTATGCACAAATAAGGATATTTTTTATCATCTTTGAGGAGGACATTAAAGTAAGGTTGGTGCTGTTTTACGAGGTTTGCTTCTAACGCCAAAGCTTCTGCTTCTGTGTCTGTGGCGATGAATTCAATTTCGCGCACTTGCTGCACCATCATCGCGATGCGGGGACTAAGATTTTGGCTTTCGCGGAAGTAGGAACGGACGCGGTTTCGGAGTTTTTTGGATTTGCCGATGTAAAGGATGCGATCGCCCTCGTCTCGCATTAAATATACACCAGGAACCGCCGGAATTTCTTTGAGGCGACTTTCTAGGCGTTCCGAGTCTTTAACTAACGGCAGAGTTTTTGTGGATGGCATTGCAAGCTATCTCAGCAAAATAGAGACTGATTGTACACTCTTTTATTTTACCTTAATTGTGCCGATTTTTACTACTGCTAGCGTCCCAAAACTCACCGACTACACTTAAAAATTAGTTACAATATCTGAGATAAAAACTTGCGAGTGCGTTCTTCCTTCGGGTTCTGAAAAAATTCTTCCGGCTTCGCTTCTTCAACTAAAACGCCACCATCCATCAATACAATGCGATCGGCAACTTCGCGCGCAAACCCGACTTCGTGAGTCACCACCACCATTGTAATTCCAGTTTGAGCCAAATTTCGCATTACATCTAAAACTTCCCGCACCATCTCCGGGTCTAATGCTGATGTCGGTTCATCAAACAGCATGATTTTAGGCTGCATGGCTAGAGAACGTGCAATAGCTACCCGCTGCTGTTGTCCCCCAGACAACTGTCCGGGATATTTTTGTGCTTGTTCCAAAATGCCCACTCTTTCTAACAGTTGCATCGCCACTTCTTCAGCTTTTTTCTTGGACCAGCGGCGCACCCATACTGGTGCTAGCATGACGTTTTGCAAGATTGATAAGTGGGGAAATAGGTTAAATTGCTGAAACACCATTCCTACTTCCCGGCGAATTGTCTCGATGTTGCGTAAGTCGTGGGAAAGTTCGATTCCGTCGATCGTAATTTTACCTTGTTGGTATTCTTCTAATGCGTTGAATGTGCGAATAAACGTCGATTTCCCTGAACCGGATGGCCCCATCACCACGACGACTTCACCTCGGTTTACGGTCATGCTGACGCCGCGCAGTACGTGAAATTGTCCGTACCATTTGTGGACGTTTTCTGCTACGATTACTTGTTCTGCGATTGTGGGTTGAGTTTCCATATTTTTTTGTTTTTAAACCGCTGATGAACGCGGATGAACGCAGAGATTTTTTTACCTTTGACCTACACCTAAACTTCGCTCTATTTTGCGGCTTGCTAAGGACATTGAGTAGCAAAATATCCAGTAAATTATGCCGACGAATATGTAAACTTCGGCGTACCTGCCGATATAGGAAGGATTTGCTAAAACGGCGCGGGATATTCCGATTAATTCTAACATTCCGAATAGAGACAGCAGGGATGTATCCATAAATAATCCGATGAATTGACCGCCGATCGCAGGAATGACTATTCGCAATGCTTGAGGCAGTACAATTAGTATTGTCAGCAGGGGTGTATTGAGTCCGATCGACCTAGCTGCTTCTATTTGTCCTCGGGGCACAGCCTGCAAGCCTCCGCGCACGTTTTCGGCCAAGTAAGCTCCACTAAATAAGGTTAATCCAGCAATGGCTCTAATTACTCTATCTAATTTCGGATATTCTGGTGGCAAAAAGAGTTGCAGCATCACTTGACCTAAAAACAAAATGCCAATTAACGGTAAACCCCGAATAATTTCAATGTATAATGTTGATAACAATCTCACCACTGGCAAAGAACTTTGTCTGCCGAGTGCTAGCAATACTCCCAAAGGAAAGGAAAGCACAATACTAATAACTGCTAAAAACAGCGTCAATACTAAACCGCCCCAATCATTTGTTGACACTTCGGTCAAACCCAACCCGCCTTTAATTAGCCACAAAGTTATGGGGAAGGAAAGAGCCCAAACTGCTGGCATCCAGCCCATGATTTTTGGGTAAATTTGCCTGCCGATGACATAGCTGGCTGCAGCTACAATAATAATTCCTAAGAGGTAGAGGCGAGAGGTTAGGTCGATCGGCGAAATGACCGCACCTACAACCGCAGCACCGAGTATAATTAGTAAAGGTGGATTCCAAATACGTTCTTGCCGCTGAATGTTTCCCCAAGTTAATCCTCCCAACAAGGCAATTATGGCCGTTACTATCCACAGCCGCCAGTAGGAGTCGCGGGGAAATCTGCCGGCAAAAAATAGCGGCAAGTTGGCTTCTAATACGCGCCATTGAGCTTTTGTTGTTGCCCAAACGATAATTAATTTAATAGTTTGGAAGGCGATAATTAGGCAAACTACTGTCAGAATGCTGTTGTACCAGGTACTAAATAAATTTTTGCGCGCCCAATTCCAAGGGGTAGGCGATTCGGTGGCTGGGGGCGGCAGTACAGGGATAGTTTGCATATTTTAGATTTTAGATTGCTTGCTGAATTGCACTTGCTAAAATTCCTAATATTTTATTGACATCTATTAGGTAATATTCGGTCAAGTCAATTTCAATGACTTGTTCTTTTAGTCTTAAAAATCTCCAGGTTTGGCCGCTAGTAACAGCCCCATAAATTATTGTTACATTTTTGTTGCCTTCGCCTTCATTAAATATTCTCGCTGCCAACATTTCTGCGACGCATGGCCCCAAGCCTGCATTAATATCTTCGTTTTGTGCTTCTACGATCGCAACTACTGGTGCGGTAAGAATTAATAAGTGTGAAGAACGACTAATCAAAAAATCGCAATTCCCATTTAATCCTTTTTCGGCATCAACTGTAAAATCTATTCCACAAAAAAGACCGATTTGATGGTTGAACCGTTTTCTAATTTCGATTAAAATCGGTGCGGTAATCATGGACGATCGAGATTTGTCGGTATTGCTGCTTAAGGCAATGGGTACGTTTTCTTTGAGAACTTCTACAAGTAAGGAACTTGGTTCTAATTCTGGCACAGTAGCGAACAGATCGATTCGATCGCCAATCGTCAAACCGAAATTTTTTGTGACGGATTTTAAGTTAAAATCGTTGTAAGTCATTTCAACTTTAGTTCTAGATATTATAACTTAACTTCTGACCTCGCTATCAACTATCAACTGTTAACTGTTGTTTACCTTTCCTTGATTTGTACGGTTTGATTGTACCAATTCATGAATAAAGAAACTATCAAACTAATTGTTAGGTATGTTACCATGATAATTAACATTGCTTCGATCGCCCTTCCGGTCTGATTCAACGTCGGAGAGCCCACCACAAAATAAACGTCGGGATAAGCAACCGCAACCGCTAAACTCGAATTCTTAGCTAAATTGAGATACTGACTGGTTAAAGGCGGCACAATCACCCGCAAAGCTTGCGGCAAAATTACCATCCGCATCATTGTTCCAGACTTCAGCCCCAAAGACTTTCCCGCTTCCCACTGGCCTCTCGATACTGACTGAATTCCGGCCCGGACAATTTCTGCAATGTAACTGCCAGTATACAAGCTGAGTCCTGTCACCAAGGCGGCAAATTCTGGAGTTAATTTTAATCCTCCTTCGAGTTGCAATTCTGGTGTGAGGCGGGGGAAATCTAGACGAAAAGGGAGATTTTTGGTAATAATCAAAGCTAAGATTGCACTTAGCCCGATCGCACCTAAAGCCCAAAACAACTGTCTTCCCGGCTTAGCTTGTTCCAGCATCACCCGCGCGCGCCACATCCACAGCCCCGCCGCCGCCAAAACTCCGACAGTGAGCAAAATCACCCAAATCTCAAAACCCGGCAAAGCCGCAGGCCAAGGTACAGCAATGCCACGATTGGTCAAGTAAATCGGGCCGCGTAACTGCTGATTGTCTTCTAGTTTTGGCAGGGAAATAAAAACTGCAAAATACCAGAAAAATAATTGCAGCAATAACGGCGTATTTCGCAAAATTTCTACATACAAAGCAGCCAAATTTCGCAGCAGCCAATTGTCGGAAAGGCGGGCAATTCCCACCGTTAAACCCGCAATTGTTGCGAAAACAATCCCCAGACCCATCACCCGCAGCGAGTTGATTAAACCGACAAAATAAGCTTGTCTGTAACTGTTTTCTGGACTGTAAGGAATTACGCTTTCGCCGATGTCAAATGATGCTTGGGAATTGAGAAAGTCAAATCCAAATTCAATTCCCAGTTGCGAGTAATTGGCACTGAGATTGTCCCAGAGAATGGCGATAACAACTATTACTAAAATTAGGGCGCTCGCCTGTCCAGCTATTTTCCAGAAGCGATCGTCCCGCAGCAGTTTTGATATATCTTTAAATTTGGGCAATTTCTCCGATTTCCCCGGTTGAGGTTCTGGATTCATAACTGTTTAATGTAGAACACACTATACCTAACTTTAGCCTGCCTAAAATATCTTGTTGGTTAACAGTCAACAGTCAACAGTCAACAGTCAACAGTCAACAGTCAACAGTCAACAGTCAACAGTCAACAGTCAACAGTCAACAGTTAACTAAAATTAGCGGAACGGTGGCGAGTAAAGCAAACCGCCATCTTTCCAGAGTCTGTTTTGACCCCGTTCTAACTTGAGTGTACTTTTGGGGCCGAGGTTGCGATCGTACATTTCCCCGTAATTCCCCACTTTCTTAACAATGCGGACTGCGTAGTCGTTCGGGAGTCCGAAACCTTTACCTAAATCTCCTTCTGTTCCTAGCAAACGTTTGACATTCGGGTCTGTAGTGCTTGCCACAATTTTGTCTACATTTCCCGAATTAATTCCTAAATCTTCAGCTTCAATCGCCGCAAAAACTATCCATCTCACCGCGTCCGACCATTTATAATCGCCGCTTTTTACCGCTGGGGCTAAGGGTTCTTTTGACATCACGATCGGCAAAACAACATTATTCTCGGAATTCGGCAGAGTTGTCCGCTTCGAGACTAGCTGCGATCGATCGGCAGTAACACCTTGACAGCGACCTTCTTGATAGGTAGCAAAGGTAGAATTCACATCTTCAAACACCACAGGAGTGTATTTAACTCCTAATTTTCGCATTTGGTCGGACAAATTTTGTTCGGTGCTCGTACCTGTCTGCACGCAGATAGATTTGCCCGCAAAATCTTTTAAACTTTTGATACCGCTGTCTTTTTTGACCATGATGCTTTGAGAGTCATAAAAGATCACCGGGGCAAATTCCAGTCCGGTAGTGCTGTCGCGACTCGCAGTGTAGGTGGTATTTCGGCTGAGAATGTCGATTTCTCCGGCCTGCAAAACTGTAAATCTATCTTTGGCGTTGAGTTTTCGGTACTCGACTTTTTCGGGGTCGTCAAATATTGCCGCCGCCACCGCCCTGCACACATCCACATCTAGTCCCGAATATTTGCCTTTTTCGTCTACAAAGCTAAAACCCGGCAGTTCGCCACTGACGCCACAAATCAGTTTGCCGCGGCTGACAATTGTATCTATCCGGCTGGAACCTTGTTGCGATTTGCCTTCGGCAGTTGTTGTTGCTGGTGTTTGTCCGGTTTGTGCCGATCGATCCCTACAAGACGCCAACGGTGCCACAAATAACACACTTGCTAGTAGCAGAAATCCCCATTTACGCATAGATTTTAATAGAACGCTTTCCTGACAATCCTACCTTGTAGCTGTCAGAACTGTGGCGATCTGCGATCTACAAAAGCCTCCGGCTTCAAATTAGCCCTTCTGCATCCGGTGCTGCACTGCGGCCACTGCACCGACTACCCGCCTGTTTTTTTTTGAGCAAGCTGGGAGGCCTGAGTTAGAAACCCGGTTTCTGGCTGGAGGTCTGGTCATCAAACCTAAGATTTATCCCTGAAACCCGGTTTCTTTTCTGCTATTTCTGCCCAGCGCGAACGATCATCGCCCTTCCCTGGAATATTTATCCGATTTTGATTGAATGGGCTCACAGTAGCTCTGGTGCTAGCCGCTGCTCAGCTAAATCGCGGATAAGGGAAAGCCGAGACTGGATGTATTCGTCCAACAAATCTGCTTCTTTGCCATTAAGCGCAGAGTTCGTCTTTAACTGCTTCAGCAGCCACTGTACCAAGGTCGCATCGTCTAAATTGACTAACAGAGTAGCTTGGGTGGTCTCAATTAATGACCAGAGTTGGCGTAACATGACTGGAGTCATAAAACCTCGTTGAGCGTAAATACGCACTTAATGGGCGGGCATAGCGAAAAGCTGGTCTTGGTGTCTCAAGCCGATCAACGAAAAGCACCCTCATGTCGATCGGCTTAATGATTATTTTATATTTGACCACAATAACTTAATACAGTAGTGTCGTAAGTTACAACACACAAGATGTTATAAGAGTTCCCAATAACTTCATATTGAGATAAATATCTTGATAAAAAATTAAAAATCTTTACACGCGAACGATCGCGGGGCCTGCCAAGAGGTGTCCGGGATCGAGTTCGACATCCCGGTTCAAAAGAAAATTGATTGATTACTCAGTAGCCACCAACTTTTCAACCCCCGCCAGAATTATTTCTAATTCAGCGATGATTTTTGTAGCCCCCTCCAAATCATTAGATTCGGCCAGACTTTGAAGCTGATCTGCCATATCGGGCATTAACCGCACCGCCGCCGTAGCGCTGACACCTTTAATTTGATGAGCCTGGCGGGCGAGTATCTCCATATCTCCCGAGGCGATCGCCTCCTTAGCAGCTTCTAAATAACTAGCAGTATCCACCACAAAAGCTTGCAGTATTTCCCGCTCAAATTCTAAATCAGCGCCCGAAATTTCGTGCAAACGTGCCATATCGACTACCGATTCGATATCTGGCTCAGAATTTTGAAGTTCCTCGCCATTAAACTTGGGAGTTTCAATTTTTAGCTTAGCCGACCAATTTGCTAGTACCGATTTTAACTTTTCGATCGCAATAGGTTTGCTAATATAATCGTCCATCCCCGCCGCCAGACACTTTTCCCGATCGCCCTTCAAAGCATTGGCCGTCATCGCAATCACCACCGTCTTTTGATGCGGCTGCATCTTTCCAGCAGCATTTGCCCCTTCCAGGCGGCGCAATTCCAGCGTTGCTTCGTAACCGTCCAAAACCGGCATCTGACAGTCCATCAACACAATGTCATACTTTTTCAGAGCAACCATAGATAGGGCCTCTACACCGTTATTCGCCACATCCGCAGTGCATCCCAAAACTCTGAGTTGATTAAGACCAACTTTTTGATTGATGGGAGTATCTTCAACTAACAAAATCTTTAAACTTGCTAAGTCCCGGTTGTCAATAGTTGAGGCGCGATTGGAAGTTGAATTTGCCAGCGGCTCATCAATCAGCGTCATCGGGGCGATCGCATTCGCCAAGCAATCAAATAGTCGGTGAGCTTTAACAGGTTTAGTTAAATACCCGCTAAAACCGCTATCTACCAAGCGTTTCGCCTCTGCAAGCTGAGTCATTGAAGTCAGCACCACCCACTTTGTCTGCTGCATTGCAGGCTCAGAAATTCTCAAGCGTTCGAGACTTCCCGCCACCATTTCCGGCAACTGAATATCAACCAAAACGATATCGTAAGGGGAATTAAGGCTGACAGCTTTGTACAGAGATGCGATCGTCATCCAACCGTTCTCAACCTCCTCCACCTCCATTCCCCACACAACAGCCATTCTCACTAACACTTTTCGCACTGTCGGCTTGTCGCTAGCAATTAACATTTTTCGCCCCGCCAGCACCGTTTCCAAATTCACTTCGCACGCTGTCCCGACAGCAGTTAAATTTTCTTTAACTGTCGGCACAGTAAACCAAAAAGTCGAGCCGTGGCCAGGGGTACTTTCCACACCGATTTGCCCACCCATTAACTCCACCAACTCCTTAGAAATAGCCAGCCCCAAACCTGTGCCACCATATTTTCTTGTCGTTGAAGCATCAACTTGAGTAAAAGATTGAAACAGCTTTTTTTTGTCTTCGGGAGCAATCCCAATCCCTGTATCTGTTACTTTAAACAGCAGGAGCATCGACTCATTGTTTTCTATTTGTGACGGTTCGATATTCTCTAAAATTTTCTGATTTTCGCTGGCTGCCAATAACCCAGGAGCACTAGCATTAGCAACCTCAATTACCACTTCTCCTGCTTCTGTAAACTTAATAGCATTGTTGATCAAATTAGTGAGTATTTGCCGCAACCGCGCTGCATCACCTTTGATTTGCATCGGCACGTCGCTGTCAATCAGGGCCACCACTTCTATACCTTTTTCTTGTGCGGGAGTTGCCAACAAATCCAGCACTTCATTCATACAGATACTGAGGTTAAATTCTAGTATTTCTAACCGCATTTCTCCAGCTTCCAGTTTGGAGAGATCCAGAATATCGTTAATGATGGAGAGTAAATTTTGACCGCTAAGTTTCAGCGTCTGTACAAAGTCAAGCTGTTCGGGAGTAAGATTCGTTTTCAGCAGCAAATCCGTCATCCCCATCACTCCATTCATCGGAGTACGGATTTCGTGACTCATATTTGCTAAAAATAACGACTTCATTCGAGATGCTTCTAGGGCTGCTTCTCGTGCCTGCTGCGCTTTTTCAAAAAGAGTAGATTGCTGAATGGCTATCGCCAACTGCACGCTCAACCTTCCCAGCAAATCCATCTCAGAATCAGTCCAAACACGCGGAGCGCTGCACTGATGGGCAATCAGCAATCCCCACAACCGATTTTGACTCGTTTCCAAACTCCTTTCCGGCAGTTCAATTCGAGTTTCCGGCGAATATTCTGCTGCCAACCCCTGACTTTCATCGCCTATAAAAATTGGTACAACTAAATTAGCCCTTACCTGCAAACTAGCAAGTAAATCTCGGTGTTCTTCGCTCAAATTTGCCGTATAAATATCTGCCATTGCTTGAATTGTTCCTGCACTGTACAGCCATACAAAACTTTCCCCGAAGGATGTTCTTTGAACTTTTCTGCCCAGCAAGGGCATCCAATCATCCCCTACAGATTCCACAACAACAAGCGCTGTTTCCTCAGACTCAAAACGATAAATTACCGTGCGGTCAGTTGCCAGCAACTGCCGCACTTCTTGTACAGCAGTGCTCAGAGTTTGAGTGAGGTTGAGAGACTGCCGGACTCGCTGGGCGATCGCCGAAACAAGCCGTTCTTGTTCTGCTTGTTCCTGCAGCATTCTCTCAGCTTGCTTGCGTTCGGTGACATCGCGAATTACCGCCGCAAAGCACAGCGGTTCGGTGCTTTGAGGGTGCTTGACCAGAAAAGCATTCATCACAACATCAATGGGTTGTCCGTTGCCCAAGTGCTGCATTTGACCTTCGCCTTGCCACTGGCCCTGACTGATAATTGTTGGCAAAATCTCTTGACTAAATTTCTGTTGAAAATATGGCCCAATATAATCCCATATCTCTGTATCAAGCACTGCCGAAAGATTCTCTACACCCACCAGTTTTCGTCCGGCTTCGTTGACAAACAGTGTTTTGCCTTTCAGGGT
Source organism: Microcoleus sp. Pol11C3 (assembly GCF_036701485.1). Taxonomy (NCBI): domain Bacteria; kingdom Bacillati; phylum Cyanobacteriota; class Cyanophyceae; order Oscillatoriales; family Microcoleaceae; genus Microcoleus; species Microcoleus sp. Pol11C3. Next base: position 41,417 of record NZ_JAUBQW010000033.1, read on the forward strand.
AGCCATACCGATAAAATCGCTGCTGTTTTCAATCAGCGACACAAATTTTTGCCGTTCTTCTTCTCCTTTTTTGCGTTCGGTAATGTCGCGCTTGACGCAGACATGACAAATTACATCGTCGGCGTTGTTAATCACAGAGTATGCCGCAACGTCGATCGCCAGCGTCTGGCCTTTTTTAGTGGAGTTAGTAATTTCGCCCCGAAAACTTCCTGTTTTCGCTAAAGTTTGGGCAATTGCCGAAAAGCGCTCCCCCGCAACCAGCGGCGAAGCTTCTGCTTCTAATTCCGCGTCTGTGTATTCTAAAAGCGTTTGGTGAGCAAGATTTTGTTCGAGGAAAAACCCGTCAGCATCGATAATGACGATCGCATCATTGGAGTTTAAAAATATTTCTCGGTAAAGCTTTAGTTTTTCCTCAGCTCGCTTGCGTTCGGTGATGTCTCTTTTGACACTTACATAACAAACGACATCCCCAGCATCATTGAGAACCGCAAAAGCCGAAAGCTCCACCTCAACTGTTCCCATTTGCCCAGCCTTAATACAAGTCATTTCGCCTCGGTAACTCCCGGAAGTTGCCAAGCTTTGCAGCACCGCCGCAAATGTCTGTTCTCCCATGTTAATGGCAGGCGTTTTTCCCCACAATTTTGACGTGCTGTGACCCAGCAAAGCCGTGTGAGCTTGATTTGTTTCTAAGTAATAGCCTTGGGGGTCTAAGATCGCGATCGCATCGTTGGATTTTAAAAAGATTTGTTGATAAAGTTGCAGCTTCAATTCAGCTTGTTTCCGGGCGCTAATATCCGTGAACAAGCCGTAGTAAACTATCTCCCCCGATGCTTGGAATTCTGGCTGGGAAGCTCCTTGCACCCATTTAAGTTTTCCTGACGGAGTGACTATTCTTCCTTCCCACCGCCAAGGCTGTAAATTTTCAGCAGAAAGCGTCACCGAGTTGAGAAAATCATCTCGATCTTCGGGATGAATCATGTCAACAATTACATTAAAATCCTGCTGAGCCACCTCTGGTTCTATTTCATACAATTCTCGGCAGCCCGCGCTCACAAACGAGAAAGCCATTGAGCCGTCTGGATGCAAGTCAATTTGATATACCGTACCGGGTACGCTAGCAGTAATTTTTTGCAGTTTGGCTTGGCTTTGATTCCTGGCTTCATCTGTGGCCTGCAATTGACCAATCTCTCTAGAAAAACCCAAAACTCCAAATATATTATCCTCTGCATCGCACAGTGGCAATTTTTGCGTGTCAAAGATGTGCTGTTTGCCACCTTCAAAGATGAGCGCCTGGTAGGGATTGCGAACCCTCTCCCCAGCCAGCACAGCTCGATCTTCCTCGCGGATGCCCCTAATTTGGCTGTTGCGATCGCCAAATACTAATTCGGCTGAGAACCCTAATTCAATATCATCTTTGCCGATAATTTCCTCAACATTTTTCCCCACATATTCAGCAAAACTTTGATTTACAAAAATGTATCTAAAGTTTCTATCTTTCGCAAAAACTCTGTCCGGGGCAGCGTCCATTACAGCCCGCAACAAGAGTTCTTGACTTTCCGAATCCAGAGCAAAATTATTTTGAAATTTATCCTTGACACTGCTCGTTTTACGTGCTAAGATAACTAGCTGTTTTGCACAAATTTGAGCTACAGTGTGGAGCAAACAAAGGTGTTCCAAATTAAAAGCAGTTGCCTGCTCTGCACCAATGAAAAATACTCCCAACAATTCTTCACTTTCATCCGAGTTGGCTGGTGCCATCAAGACCGATTGAAACTGAGCAATTGGTGGCGGAGTGATGTTGTGCGCCCAGTCCCGATTGCCAGCAAGCCATTCAGCGCTGGCAGCTTGCAAGCGCCCTTCCATTTCGGCTTGGGTGCTAGCACTTAACGGCTGTAATTGTTCCAGGTATATTTTATCGTCCGGTAGCGTCAAAATGGCGATCGCCTGTGTGGGAATGAGGCGATCGAGATGTGCCAGACACGCAGACCAAATTTCATCAGCAGTCAAAGCGGCTTGAACTTTTGCAGTAAGTTCGTTGAGAACTTGCAGTTCCAAGGTACGCTGGCGGACTTTTGCGTTGAGGCTGGCGGCTAGGATTTGCATAGTGCTCACCAAACTGGTTTGCTTATATTATAATTATTGATTTTTAAACTTTTTCAAACAATCATCTTAAAATACATCCGCCGAAAAGACAACTTTTTTATATTGAAATTACCTTCAACCGATAAAAAACAAGCGTGCGATCGGGAGCAAAGCGGCACCGCAAAGCACCTGCTTTGCTCCCATAGCGAGATTAGACGGCGAAATTATCCCATTAAAATCACGTTATCGATGACGTGGATGACGCCATTGTCTGCTTCGATATCCGCAGCCACAACTGTAGCATTTTTCACCTCAAAACCGTCAGAACAATCAATTTTAATCGGCGAACCTTCCAAGGAAGTAACAAAACCGAGTTTGGCCAAATCAGCCTTCATAAACTTGCCGGAGACGACGTGAAACATCAAAATCCTACTCAGTTGGGGAACGTTCTGTACTAGGGTTGTGATAGTTCCCGGCGGCAATTTCGCAAAAGCATCGTCAGTGGGTGCAAAGACAGTGAAAGGGCCCGGACTTTTGAGCGCGTCTACTAAATTAGCTACTTGCACGGCTGTTACGAGGGTTTGGAACGAACCCGCACCTACGGCAATATCAACAATATCAGGCATTGTGTTTTACCTCATTTGCAAAAAATGTTCTCTTAAGTATCGTAAACTGATTTGGTTACTGGTTATATCAAATCTGTTAGCATCGAAATTATTCATCTCTCTTATCTCCCTCTGTGTTCTCTGCGTTCTCGGCGGTTAAATCATTCCGATGCAACCGGAAACCATATTATTGGTTATTTATACAATACGGCTGGCGTACCCGATGCCAAAACCTCTGTTTCTAAATCTGCTATTGGTGAGTTAAAATTATCTCCTTTGTGAATGCTAAAACGGCCGTACAAAATTGAAATTTCAAAAATATCTGTATGAATTAAAGCCGCTGTCCGGTGCGCGTCCTCACCCAAATGAATGCCAATCAAGTCAGCTTCAGGATCGGTGACATCTTCAGGATGGAACACCTCCCAACTGATGTCTCGGCAGTCATGAAATACTATGCTATAAGGCAATCGATCGCCTGTCGGATCGTAAATACATTCAAATAAAATTTCATTCCCCCACAAAGACACATTGACATTTGTGATGAGGGATGTAAGTCCACCTAAATTAAGCAAGTTGTAGTCATCGGGCATATTAATTACTCACTTTTTCTCCAGTATTGTGCGTCCCAGGAATCTTATTGCCAAATTCATCGCGTGTTTTGACCAAGCTGCCATCTTTGTCAAGACGCAAACCTTTGTTTATTTTTCGGCCATCTGAACCGTATCTGGGAGCTGGGGTGCGTAAAACTTCACCATCAGGACGGATATTGACTCGCGAACGATCGCCAAATTCGTATTCAATATAACCACCTTTAGTCGGTCTGATTTCGGCACCCAATCCGCGCAAAAAATCATCGACTTCTTGGCGAGTCATCCCAGTTAAGTCTCCAAACTCAGATGCAATTCCATTTCCTCGCACTCCCTGACTCGGCACGCAAGTCTTCTCACCAACCATTGCTTATTGGAGTTTAGCACGGTTGAAGAATGGGAACAAGGAAGTTCGGCAACGGATTCGCTTTCTGAGGATGTAACGGATGGATGGATGGAAGAAGGAAGAAGGAAGAAGGAAAAAGGAAGGATCATTCCTCAAACTCGCGAGGCCCAATGTTTTCCGGCCCAACTATCACTTCCCAATGACCAATAATCAATTTCCAAAACAAATAGGGGGTGCCTTGCGCCCCCCCTACTAATTAACTAACTAAAGTAGCAAAGAATTATTGACCGCCGATTTGCACTTTCACCACGCGGTTCTTTTCCGCTTCCGCTTTGGGCAAATTCAGGTGCAAAACTCCATTTTTGTACTCAGCTTCTACGCTGTCATTTTGAACCCGTGCGGGTAGGGGAATCACCCGGCGGAACGAACCGTAACGGAACTCAGAGCGAGTCATGCCTTTATCTTCACTCTTAGTTTCAAGACGGCGTTCGCCACTTATAGCAACAGCTTCTGCGGTTACTTGTACGTCCAAATCCTTAGCTTCCATGCCCGGAACTTCTAATTTAAGGTGGATGGCTTCGGGAGTTTCTTCGAGTTCGGCGGCGGGTACAAAAGCAACACCGTTAGATGTACGATCGGTTGCCGGAGTCAAGCTATCAAACAACCGATTCATTTCTCGCTGCAAGGAGTCCATTTCTCGCAAAGGTTCCCAACGAATAAGTGCCATAACTGATACCTCGAATCTCTTAAGTTTTTAGAAGTTGAGAAACACTTGACTCAACTTGTATTTAATATATTCCAGCTCCAGAAACTGGGGGATTCGGTTTTCCGCAAAAAGGCCGATCGCATTTCCGAACATTCGCGATCGGTATCGTAAAATCATCCCAGGTGCGGGTATCCGCTGCAACCCGAACCCAGCAATTTTAGATTTTAGATTCGAGCCAGGAATTCCCATCTAAAATCTAAAATCGAAGGTTCGATTAACTCCACCGCGAATGCTGATAAGAAGCGTAGGTATCAAACAAAGCACCCACCAAACCAAAAGTTAGACCAATGATCAAAAAGCCCTGGAGGGGACAGCCGGTGCCGAAAGTAGCTAAGAACTGCAAAATCATGTCTTCTCCAGAACGCCCCAAGCCTTGGAGAGCAGGGACGAAGCCGATCAGCGAAAAGCTAGTCAATCCCGCGCCGATTAACAATATGGGGGCGATAAAGCTCAACAGGCTGGTCAGCAGTACAGAGCGAAGAAAATTCGGGAAAATGCTCATAAGAGTCAGTAAATTCAGCTAAACTGCCGAAAGGTGCAAGTAAACAAAACTTGTCCTTTTCTACGATAGGCAGCGATCGCCCTCAGTGGCCGGTTCTGTCAGAAATCTTAAATCTTAGAGAAGAAAGTTGTTTAAGATTTGTAGATAGATTTCATTTTTGGCAGTTGTTCTACACTCGAAATCCCCTTGAGTACCACTACATCTTCGAGCTTAAGTTTGTGGAGTCAGCGGTTACTGGCAGCAATTTTATTGGGCGGCCAAGTCATGCTGCACTTGCTGAAGGGCAAAATTCACCGCCGCAACACCATCGACCAAATGGCAGCAGTCGGCCCGGAATCTCTGCTGATTGCTTTGCTGACTGCGGGTTTTGTCGGCATGGTATTTACTATTCAGGTAGCGAGGGAGTTTATTAACCTCGGGGCCGGCAATGTCGTCGGTGGCGTTTTGGCTTTGTCTTTAACTCGCGAACTCGGCCCCGTCTTAACAGCCGTAATCGTGACGGGACGGGTAGGTTCGGCTTTTGCAGCGGAAATCGGCACGATGCAGGTAACAGAACAGATAGATGCCCTGCTGATGCTCAGAACAGACCCGATCGACTATTTAGTCATTCCCCGCGTCATTGCTTGCTGCTTGATGCTGCCAATTTTAACGATCATGTGTCTCGTCACCGGCATCCTCGGCGGACTGCTGATTGCTACCACGATGTACGGCATCTCTCAAAGCGTGTTTTTAGAATCAGTCCGCAATTTCCTGAGTCTGTGGGATATTTGCAGCGCGGCAATTAAGGCTTTTGTATTCGGTGGTTTGATTGCTGTAATCGGCACTAGCTGGGGTTTGACAACCACCGGCGGGGCAAAAGGCGTCGGTCAATCGACTACTACGGCGGTGGTGACGGCTTTACTGGCTATTTTTATTGTGAACTTTTTCATGACTTGGGTGATGTTTCAGGGGACGGGTTCTAGCGTACTCAAAGGCTTGTAAGCTAGGAAACAGATAAAATATGAATAATTGGCAACATTCGTTTACTACCCTTGATTTAAACCCGTGAATACAACTGCCTCTTCTACTGCGCCGACAAGTACGATCGAACTCGCTCCGAGTTATGCGATTCCCCTAGTTTTGGTACTGGTGGCCGTACCGCTGCTGTTCGTGCAGAAGTGGGCGAGTTTGCCACTTTCGCTGTTCGGCTTGTTTCTGATGTACCAAGCAGCCACCATCCGGCTACAATTTACGGCGACGGATTTGGACATTTATCGATCATCCAACTTAATCCGCCGCTTTCCTTACCGAGAATGGCAAAATTGGCGGATATTTTGGCCCGCTGTGCCGATTTTGTTCTATTTCAAAGAAATTAACAGCATTCACTTTCTGCCGGTTCTGTTCGATCGTAAAATGCTACAGACCTGCTTAGAACAGCGCTGTCCCCGTCAAGACTAAAAAAGTTGTTAATTTTTAATTTTTAACTTTTCCGTGCCCCACGCCGAACCAAATTTCCCATGAATTCAGACGAATCTCCAACCCAAGAACCGCAACCACAACCAGCCGCCCCAAGCGGTGACGGCGAAGTCGATTTACCCGTGAATGAGATGGAGTACCAACTTCTCTCTCAAACACGAGATTTGTGGATCGACGAAAATGAACTACCAGCCCAACTCCCGCCAGAAACAGACCCGCCGCTGGGCGAGGAAGATGCCGAAATCGCCCAATTCGTGGACGAAGCAGGCGCAATCGCCCAAATTCCGGCCAACACCGACGATGGCGAATCAGAAATTCCGATCGCTCAAATCGTTCCTCCAACAGACTCCCAGCCAACAGCAACCCCAGAAACGGTAACGCACATCCCAGAAAATGTTACCGAACAGTTGGCAGAGAGAGTCAAAGAATTGCAGCAGCAAGAACAAGCTTTGACTGAAAAAATTGCCGCCTTGGAAGCCGACAAAGCCAATGCTATAGAAGCGTTGGGCTCCGCTCAAGCATCGATCGGGCGTTTAGTACAAGATGGCTTAATTCAATTAGATCAGCGCAAACAAGCGCTACAAATCGAAGTAGAAAAACTCGAACGCCGGCGCGATCGAATTCAGAAGGAAATGCGAACCACTTTTGCCGGCGTTTCCCAAGATTTAGCAATTCGAGTCCAGGGTTTTAAAGACTATCTAGTAGGCAGTTTGCAGGATTTGGCCGCCACCGCCGAACTCTTAGATTTGACCCCACCGGTGCAAGAGACACCCAAGCAAATTCCTGCTGAGGAGTTTCAATCCTCAGCACCGGTAAATCCCAAATTTGCCGAACAGGGATTTCAAGAACAAGCCAAACAAATTCGCCGCACCCTCGATCAATACCGCACTGTCCCCGACTACTACGGCCCGCCTTGGCAACTCCGCCGCACTTTTGAACCCATCCACGCGGAACGAGTTTCTAACTGGTTTTTCACCCAAGGAGGAAGGGGTGCTTTGCGGACTATGGGTTCGCGCTTGCAAAATATCTTGATTACTTCGACTATTATTTCTGTACTCAGAAGCGTCTACGGTGGACGGGTGCGGACTTTGGTGCTCGCCAACAGTCCCGAACGTTTGGGAGAGTGGCGCCGGGGTTTGCAGGACTGTTTGGGCATTACTCGCAGCGATTTTGGCCCGGAAAGAGGGATTATTATGTTTGAGTCTGCGGAGGCTTTGGCTCAAAAAGCCGATCGACTGGTGAAAGATGGCAAATTGCCGCTAATTGTCATTGATGAAACTGAGGATTTAATTAGTTTGTCACTGCTGCAATTTCCGCTGTGGTTGGCCTTTGCTTCTGACCCGCAAACTTTGACGACTGCTAAGGATTTTTGATTGGGTAATTGATAATTGGTAATTGCTAATTGGTAATTGCTAATTAGTAATTGCTAATTGCTAATTATGCTAGGGGAAAGGTGGCAAATTTTAAAAGTACACGAAATCTCAAATTAAAAAATGGCTAGCTGGATAATTTTAAATGGGGCATTGCTAATAGCAGCTTATCTGCTGGGTTCGATTCCTACTGGGTACGCCTTGGGGAAATGGATGCTAGGAATTGATATTCGAGAGGTTGGTTCGGGTTCGACGGGTGCGACTAACGTACTGAGGACTTTGGGTAAGTGGCCGGGGTTGGGGGTGTTGCTGGTTGATGTGTTGAAGGGTGTAAGTGCGATCGTCCTAATTCGCTACATTTACTCTCTCACTTTTACCAGCCAGCTAGCAACCGCCGCCGGTTTAGAAAACACTGAAACAGTCATCCCTTGGATGGCCACTTTGGCTGGTTTGTTTGCTGTTTTAGGCCACAGCAAATCAATCTGGCTGGGGTTTACCGGCGGTAAATCTGTGGCTACGAGTTTGGGAGTTTTACTCGGTTTGTACTGGCCTGTGGGTTTGGGAACTTTCGGAATTTTCGGGATAGTATTTGCGGTATCGCGAATTGTTTCTTTAAGCTCCATTATCGGGGCAATTAGCGTTGCTGGATTGATGTTTGCTTTACATCAGCCGCTCGCTTATGTATTGTTTGGAATTGCGGGCGGCGTATTTGTAATTGTGCGGCATCGGAGCAATATTCAGCGGCTTTTGAACGGTACTGAACCGAGGATTGGAGAGAAATTGGAAACAGCAGCTAGCGATTGATCTCAATTCCGATTACAACTTCCTTACCGCTCTCTCGTAGTTATGGTGATAAGTAATGCTTAGCAGATATAGCATTTATCGAAAAGATGAGGTATGATATAACTGACTTGAAAGGAGTGAAAAATATAAGACCCCAAAATGTT
>NZ_JAUBQW010000034.1:0-48940 GCF_036701485.1 Microcoleus sp. Pol11C3
TTTCTTTTTCTCTATCTTTTTGTTGCAGTTGTAAGTTATTCATTTTTTATTGTCAAAATCAAGTATTGCATATAATTGTATCAGAGTCTTGATAATGATTTAGGATTGCTACAGTCGTATTTTTTTCAAGTAGAATTTATACCAAATTAGATGAGCTTACCCTGGTTTCCCAAATCGACAGAATAAAATTCACGGTCTCCTAAAACGAGGATTTTATATTCTGAAAACAATGGTAAAACTTGCTGTAAATTGGTTATTTCTGACTCGAAGTTACTGTTTCCCAATTTGGGCAACAGTGACCAGTATAATGGAATTGCTCTTCGCTCCCAGATCAGGCTAACCATAAATAGATTAATGCGCCCCCATTGACTGCGGTCGATTGCAAGTGATAAAGTTTGACCAACACGGCAATAAGTAATCAACCAATAAGTAATTAATGGGAACCAAATTAGTGAGATAGTTAAGTGAGGCAAATCGAGAAACCTTTGTAGTTTTCTACGCCGACTTTCTGTTGTAATTGGATAGGGAAATACCCGCGAGAGCCGTTCTAATCTCACTTGTTTTTCTGATTGTATCAAAGGTAGCAAGATTCCAATCAGTTTAAATTGAGCTGAACTTAGTTATTTTTTTAAATGAATGAGGTAGAATGTTGGTATCATTATTTTTGAGATAGGCAAGCGTGTAACAATTATGCTGCCTATCTTTTTTTAGCACACATTGGCTCAATCCTTACAAAGGTATGGGTTTCAGGCTGGTTGTTACCCCCCCAGGACAAATATAGCTTTATGGGCTATAATAAAATTGCTTCACTGATGCAGCCGCCTGCCAGCGGTCTAGTATATCTTTGATTAAAATTTTTTTAACCCAAGTTGAATAACAATTAGAATTGGCAGCGCTAAAAATACTCCCAAAAAACCAAACAAAAATCCGAATGCTGTCAAGAGATCTAAGGTGTAAGCGGGAAGCAAAGATACCTAATTTTTCATAATGATAGCGGTGAGAAAATTGCCTTCAAGACGTTGTAAGAATGGATGCGCCCCCGTGCGGCAGTTGGGAATCACGCATCTATCGCCAATCCTCCGAGCTATCGCACTTAACTGAAAGCAATATCATAAGTTTTTCCTCAATCATCTTCCATCAGGTGGATATTTTTTTATGGCATTAGACAGAGGGCAAAGTTTGGCTAGTTAGATTAAATAGAGAGAGAAGCAACATTTTGAAATGTTGAACCGGGACAATAGACCTTTTACCTAAGTCTATTTTTAAGATTCTAAATTGCCATTATCGCAAGAAGTTGATGGTTCAGAGGAGGATATTAGGAAAATGGAATCAACCACAACGGCAGTGGCTGTGTTGAGTTCAACCTTTTATTTACCGGAAATTGCCAAAATCAGTTACCAAACATCAGGCATCTTGCCTGTGCTGAACTGAGTTTTCAGGAGAAGTCTAATAGCTAACCACAAGGTGGTCGCTTGCGCCAGGAAGACAAGCAGAATCTCTTTCTTGCCTCGTTTATTTTTACGATCAATTCAGCAATAAGGTGTATATAATGAATCAACCAGAATCCTTGTCGCAACCGCTGACGAATACCGAATTCGTCGCCACTTTTCGCTTGTTCAGTCGAGTTAGCTTCTGGATACAGTTATTCTTGGGTGCTGTTTCCGGCATTGTTTTAGTATTTGCTATGTTGGGTCGCAACATGAGCGAACAAACCAATAATAATGCAGGTATTGGTTTCGGGGTGTTTTTAGCGGTACTCGGTCTTTTATTGCTGTGCTTTAGAATTTTTTGGGATTTTCGTTATAGGCTTTTAGGCCGACTTTTGCACGCCGAAAATTCTCAGGTATATCCCAGCAAAGAACATATTACTCACACCCTACGGATTGGATTAATTTCTAGTTTGGTGGGGGTATTAATCGCGTTTGTCGCTTCTGAAGAAACAGTTGCTGTAGTCCTAGCGAAAACTCTTAGTCAACCGCAAGCGATGGCAGCTTATGCGCCAGAAAATGTGATTCGTTCCCTAGATATTTTTGTGACAATGGCAAACGTTAATCTGATTGGGGCTCACTTTTTTGGAGCTGTTACTTCTCTTGGGTTACTCAATTGGGTAGAGGATTAGTTGGCAGCATTAGCGATCGCTAATGGCAAACACAGATCCTATGTCGTCAGGATTTACAAAGGCTGATAGATTTAACTAAGGTTTGTAGTTGCACTGTCTTGGGGAAAGAGAGCGAAGACAGCGCAGCTACAAGCTAAATAAGTTTGCTATTTGGATGAACATCTCATCTGAAATTGGCAGCGATGCTCCAGAAAGTCAGACGTGGATAGCTGGTATGCGAGCCAAAAAGTAATGGCAATTATTGATAATTTGGGAAAGATTTATTATAATTTTAACAAAAATCGGCTGGTAGATGATATAAAAAAAGCATAAAAGTATAAAGAGATTGAAAAAGTACAGTATAAAAAATCCGAACTGAAATCATGGAAACTTAATTTTTTAAGCAGTTAAATTTTTAATGGTAGGGACGATCGCGCTTGTGGGAGAGAAAAGGCGATCGCTCTTTTTCGGCACAGTATATGTAGTGTGCGGGCGTAATTCCTGTGTATATTACGATGAGGAGTAATGCCAAAGCCAAAAACCGATCGCCCCCACATCCCAAAATTTGATCGCACTTTTTCCCCCAAGTTATTCCTCAAGACAATGGTCAGCCCGGTTAACAGCGCTATCCTAGTAGTTATATAGCCCTTAAACCCGATCGACCCGGAGGCCCCTTGTTTAGCCTAGTTCAAAACAATTCTCGCAAAGGAGAAATTCTAGAGGTCGTCTTCCGCAACGGTTGGGACTACATGAAAAGCCTCCTAACCGGCCGCAAAATCGACGCACCCAGTCTCCCAACTCCAGCAGTTCTCCGCAACATCCTCGTCGAATTAGGCCCAGTTTTTGTCAAATTGGGACAATTGCTGAGCACTCGTCCTGACCTTTTACCGGCCAGCTACATCGAAACCCTCTCCACGCTACAAGCGGAAGTACCCCCCGTACCGTGGTCGGAAGTAGAAGCCATCGTCCGGATGGAACTCACACAATCTCTCGAAGATACCTTCGCCAAATTTAACACTCAAGCTGTCGCGGCAGGTTCGATCGCCCAAACCCACAAAGCTACCTTAAAAGACGGCCGCGAAGTCGCCCTCAAAGTTCAGCGTCCCGGTATTGAGATTGTCATCGAACAAGACATCGCCGTGCTCCGAGGTTTGGCAGAACTTGTCATGCTCACAGACTTCGGTCAACAATACGATATTGTCGCCCTAGCAGAAGAATTTGCGATCGCCCTGCGTGCAGAACTAGACTTCATTCAAGAAGCCAGCTACACAGACGAACTGCGCCGCAATTTATCTAAAAGTAAATGGTTTGACCCCACACAAGTTGTTTTGCCAGAAATTAACTGGGAGTTAACCACAAAAAAACTCTTAGTAATGGAGTGGCTGAACGGGGTGCCGATTTTGTTAGGCGATTTGCAAGGAATTCGCCACAAAGGAGATATAAATGCCGAACGCGAAGAAATTACAACGCTGCTTTGTCGCGTTTTCTTCCAGCAGTTGTATATCGACGGATTCTTTCACGCAGACCCGCATCCCGGCAATTTATTTTATCTCAAAGACGGCCGGATAGCTTTACTAGACTGCGGCATGGTCGGCAGATTAGACCCGCGCACTCAGCAAAATTTGACAGAAATGTTGCTGGCAATTGTCGATTTAGATGCTCAGCGCTGCACTCAATTAACATTGGAAATGGCAGAATTTGCTCAGCCGAAAAGTTTAGCTGTTCTAGAGAACGATTTGGCTAGAATGCTCCGCAAGTATTACAATGTCAGCTTGTCGCAAATGAACTTGTCGGAAATTTTTTATGAGGTGCTAGAAATCACCCGCAAAAATAAAATTCGTCTGCCCAGCAATCTCGGTTTGTATGCAAAAACTCTAGCTAATTTGGAAGGACTAGCGCGCTCTTTTAATCCCCGATTTAATATTGTAGAGCAGGTGAAACCGCTGATGACCGATATGTTTCGGCGTCAGTTATTAGGAGATGACCCGGTGCAAGCTCTGCTGAGAACTGCCCTGGATCTGAAAAGCTTGTCTTTGCAATCTCCGCGACAGGTGGAAGTGCTTTTAGACCGGGTTACTTCGGAAACTTTGAAGTGGAACTTGACACTAAAAGAACTCGATCCGCTACGCCGCACTTTGGGGGATTCTGCGAACCGACTTTCTTTTAGTATTGTCGTGGGTTCGCTGATTGTGGGGGCGGCAATTATTTCTTCTAACGCGCAAACTGCTCAGCTATCTTTTTTGAGCAATGGTTTGTTTGGAGCGGCGAGTTTTTTGGGTTTTTGGTTAATTATTAGTATTATGCGCTCCGGGCGTTTGCGGAGTTAATTGTCAAGGAGAAATGAGGAAAATCAGGAGATATATAGCCTTTCTCAATTTTCGTGAGGTACGCGGGCGACAAATTCCCAATCCGATCGCCATTCGCAGAAAAATATGGAAATTATCTGCGTTAATCTGTGTTTGTCTGCCTTAATCTGCGGTTTTCCTATCTACCGCACAGTTGCCGAGAAAGGCTATAGCATCCTCAACTGTTAACCAATATCTCTGACTTAAGATAGGCGATCGCCCGCAGCAGCTAAGTCTAAGCTAGAAATTGTTCCATAAACCTAATTGAGGAAAAAAAGATGAGTAGCGGTCACGCCAGCCATAAAGGCTCTTCCACAAAACCCAATACCAACACTAACGGTCAAATTACATCCCCTGCCGACCAACCCGCTGATCCGCTAAATCAAGAAACATCCGGCTATCCGTTCCATAACGAAGCAATGGAAAATCCTGTTGCCACCGCGCGGCCCGACGAAGAGGCTGAGTCTGGCGAAGAACAGCAATAGTTATATCGATTAAATTGGCATCGATATGCTATCTGCGACGCGGTTGATTAGATGTTTGATAAAAATCAGGTTTGTACTAATTACATCTTGCACTTCCAGAGTCCGCCAGGGATTTCAATCTCTGCCGGACTCTTTAGGCAGGTTCAGTAGTACCTAAAAACTTCAAGACTAAAAACTCAAGTCCTTAAGAGAAACCTATTTAACATAAAATTAAAGTTAGGGATTATTGCTAAATGAGCGGGATTAACGAAGTAGTGGAACAGGAAAAATTGCCGGAATTAGGGTTGGTCTGCATTACAACATCCGATGCAGTTCGCTTTCGGACTGTCACGCGGAAGCGACTTTTACAGCTTTCGGAAACTGAACAAGAAACAGTATTGCGCGAGCTTTATATAGACAACTTAAAGCGGCTTGACAAAGCGATCGACTTCTGTTCTGTTAATCAGATTAAGCTCTACCGCATGACTTCTGCACTGTTCCCTTTTGCAGATACAGATTTGGGGGAAGCAGTGCTACACTCCATGACTGAGGAATTGCGGAGAGTGGGCGATCGCGCAATTTCCCTCAACATCCGTTTGGTACTCCACCCCGATCAATTTGTCGTCCTCAGTTCCGACAAGCCTGATGTTGTAAAAAACAGCATTAAAATTCTGGCGACTCATGCTTTAATTATGGACAAGTTGGGACAGCCCCGATCGCCCCAGGCACTGATGAACATTCACGGCGGGAAGAGCGATCGTACTTCGCAGCTCAAATCAGTCATCCGCGACTTGCCAGAATCCATTCGATCGCGCTTAACCTTTGAAAATGACGAATACGCTTACAGTTCCTCAGAACTGGTAGAAGTGTGTCTCGATACTGGCGTAGCAATGGTTTTTGACGCCCACCACCACGTCATTCACGAACATTTAGAAAGTTACGACGATCCGAGTGTGGCAGAAATGCTAGCAGCAGCAAGGACTACTTGGCGCCTTCCTGAATGGCAATTAGTGCACATCTCAAACGGCAGAGAATTTTTTGCCGATCCGCGCCACAGCGACTTGATTACAGATATGCCCAATTGCTATTATGATGCTCCTTGGATTGAAGTAGAAGCTAAATTCAAAGAATTAGCTATTGAAAAGTTGCGGACAGAATGGTTGTCTGCGAATGTTCCACAATTTAGCAGTGTCTCGTAGGGTGGGGTTTTACAAACCATCTTTGCCTAAAACCAATCATCTCGAAAACCCGCCCCCACCCCAAGGGTAAATCGCAATCTACCTCTTTGTTAATACAAACTAAAAACTATGTGCGGAAGATTCACTTTAAATACTTCAGCTCAAATCATAGCCGAATTCTTCAAACTGTCGGAAGTTCCAGACATCAAACCGCGATACAATATCGCCCCAACTCAATCAGTTGCCACAGTCACAGTTGCTGCAAAAAAAATGCAGCGACAGTTCCAATTTATGCGCTGGGGTTTGATTCCAAGTTGGGCAAAAGACATGAAAATGGGCAGCAAGATGATCAATGCGCGATCGGAAACTGTAGCCGAAAAACCTGCTTTTCGCAGCGCCATCAAGCACAGGCGATGTTTGATAGTCGCTGACGGCTTCTACGAATGGCAACAGCAGGGAAAGAACAAACAGCCTTACTATTTTCAAAAGGCAGACGGCGAACCTTTTGCTTTTGCCGGTTTGTGGGAAAATTGGGAATCTCCAGAAAAAGAAAACATTGTATCTTGCAGTATAATTACTACCGCTGCTAATGAAACAGTCCAGCCGATGCACGATCGAATGCCAGTGATTCTCCCCGACAGCGATTGGGAACAGTGGCTCGATCCTTCTGTTAAAAATGCTCAGGAAGTTTTGCCCTTGTTAAAGCCCTATGCTTCCGAAGCTATGAAAGCAAAGGCGGTAAGTGCGATCGTCAACAGTCCAACTAGAGACAGTCCCGAATGTATTAGCGATCGGCAATAAATCATTGGATCGGACAAAACCGAGATAGTTTGAGTTATGATCTAAAATGATGTTTGAGCTGTAGCTTGGGTTTTATAAGGATCAGTTTAACTCAGTGGTTATTTGCTCAAACATTGTTTTAATCTTAACATCCGTTAGAAGACAAAAAATATGATCGGATACGTTACGCTCGGTACCAACGATATTGAAAGTGCAGCAAAGTTTTATGATGCTTTGCTTGCTGAAATTGGCGCTCGACGATTCATGGAATTCGACGGATTTATCGCATGGAGTGTTTCTCCCGATCGACCAGCACTTGCTATTACAAAACCATTTGATGGTAACACAGCAACTGTTGGCAATGGAGTAATGATAGCTCTTCAAGTTGACAGTCCAGAAAAAGTCAACTTAGTTTATAACAAAGCGATCGAACTTGGGGGTAAGGATGAAGGAGCTGCGGGGCCAAGAGGCGTGTTGCCGGGGTTTTATGCGGGATATTTTCGCGATCTTGAGGGGAACAAGCTGAACGTGTTTTGTATGATGGGGCCAAACACTTAAGATTTTTATTTTTCGTGAGGTTCGCACAAAAAAAGCTATTTCCGATCGTTAGTTATTAGTTATCAATCCATAAATAAGACAATACGGTTCAGTTAAGGAAAATTGTAGTGCGTAGGTTGGGTTTCGTTCCTCAACCCAACCTACGCACTACGCATAATCTGTTTTTTTAGCAATAACTGAACCGTATTGATACATAAGAGTTGATAACTAATAAGTAATGGCTAAGGACGAATAACTAAATTAACTGTCGTACATCCGCGCTTCCGCAGCCTCTGGATTTTCCTCGCAATACTGGTCAAAAGCCGTTTTTTCAAGCTTCATCGATCGCTGGTGAGAAGCCTCAGCCTGCATTTCCTCTACAATATCCCACGCTACCGCGCACTCTCTAGAGGTAGCGCCTTTCTCGGCACAGATAGTTCTGGCCTCCGCGATCGCCTGTTCGATTTCTTCCTCAAATAAAACACTTTTCGGCTTCTCGACAAAATCGCTTTTTGTCAAGATATCCGTTACCGAAATAATGCCCAGCAGTTTGTCTTTAATCACCGGAGCTCGGCGGATTCGGGTATTCGCGAACAACCTCGCCACGTATTCCACGCCCAAGTCGGGATTCACCGTGATGCACGGTTTGGTCATAATCTCGAAGACGCGGACTTTCTGCGGGTCTACTCCGTAGGCTGTTACTTTGTAGACAATATCCGTTTCCGTGACAATGCCGTAGGCGTCTTGTTCGTGGCGGCGTTCCACAATTAACGCGCGCAAACACAGTTCGTTCATCATCGCCACTGCTTCAGCTACAGTTGCCGAACCACGAATGGTAACAACTTCTGTGGTCATAATATCTTGGGCTTTCATCATCATTTTTTATTGCTTCCTGCTTATAAAGTCTAGTGCGTCCCGATTTTGGGGCGTCCATTTGATTTGCTATCATCATAAAACTTCAGGACTGAGGCAACTGTTACAATAAATCAAGGATGGCGACTCTCCCACTCTCGCATCTCCCCTCTCCTTTGACTCAAATTTCCAGCCCCCAGCTCAAAGAAGCAAAAGTTAACACAAACTAACCAACTCCTGACGTTCGCACAGATCCCCGGCTCTGATAAACTTGATGGCTGGGAGTGCAAAAGAGCACAGGCACGCATCAGCAGTTGGGAGGATCTAGTTCGTGGACAATGTAATCGGTTTAGAGATCATCGAAGTAGTTGAGCAGGCAGCCATCGCTTCCGCTCGCTTGATGGGCAAAGGCGAAAAAGATGAAGCCGACAGAGTGGCTGTAGAAGCCATGCGGGAGCGCATGAACAAAATTCATATGCGCGGCCGCATCGTGATCGGCGAAGGCGAGCGCGATGACGCACCCATGCTTTACATCGGCGAACAAGTAGGTATTTGTACCCGCGAAGATGCCAAAGATTTCTGCAACCTAGATGAATTGATCGAAATTGACATCGCTGTTGACCCCTGCGAAGGTACTAACCTGGTAGCTTACGGTCAAAACGGTTCGATGGCAGTTTTGGCAATCTCTGAAAAAGGTGGTTTGTTTGCTGCACCGGATTTCTACATGAACAAATTGGCTGCTCCTGCGGCTGCTAAGAATCATGTAGATATTCGCAAGACGCCAACTCAAAACCTCAAAATTATCTCTGATTGCCTCGGCCGCAGTATTGAAGATTTGGTGGTGGTCGTGATGGATCGCGATCGGCACAAAGGTTTAATTAATGAAATTCGGCAAGCGGGTGCAAGAGTTCGGCTGATCAGCGACGGCGACGTTTCGGCAGCAATTTCTTGCGCGTTTTCTGGTTCCAACATCCACGCACTTATGGGTATTGGCGCAGCACCGGAAGGTGTGATTTCAGCAGCAGCAATGCGCTGTTTGGGCGGTCACTTCCAAGGGCAGTTAATTTACGATCCGGCTGTTGTAAAAACTGGTTTGATCGGTGAAAGCAAAGAAAGCAATATCGCTCGCCTGAAAGACATGGGCATCACAGACCCAGACAAGATTTACAATGCTGAAGAGTTGGCATCTGGAGAAACAGTTCTGTTTGCAGCTTGCGGGATTACTCCCGGAACGCTGATGGATGGAGTTCGCTTCTTTGGCGGCGGCGCTCGCACTGAAAGTTTGGTAATTTCTTCTCAGTCGAAGACCGCTCGGTTTGTGGATACAATCCATATGTTTGACCAGCCTAAATCTCTGCAATTGAATTAGTGATTAGTTAGTGGTTAACAGTTAAATGTTAACAATTAACAGTTAACGATTAACAGTCACCGGTGATTAGCAATTAGCGATAAACTAATAACTAATAACAGGTGACTGTTAACAACTAAGAAATAAATAGTGACAAATCACAGATATGAATATTGCAGTCGTAGGTCTGAGCCACAAAACAGCGCCGGTTGAAGTTCGCGAAAAACTGAGCATTCCAGAACAGAAAGTTGAAGCGGCGATCGCCCAATTGCGTGGCTACCCGCACATTCAAGAGGTTGCCATCCTCAGCACTTGCAACCGCTTAGAAATTTATATCGTTACCAGCGAGTCGGAGCCTGGTGTGCGAGAAGTTATTCAGTTCCTTTCGGAATGCAGTAAAGTTCCTTTGCAGTCTTTGCGCCCTCACCTGTTTATTTTGTTGCACGAAGATGCGGTGATGCACTTGATGCGAGTGGCTTCTGGTCTCGACAGTTTGGTGCTCGGAGAAGGACAAATTTTGGCTCAGGTGAAACAAACTCACAAACTCGCCCAGCAGTACAAAGGTGTAGGCAGAATTTTAGAGCGCTTGTTCAAGCAAGCTCTCACAGCAGGGAAGCGAGTTCGCACGGAAACTAGCATCGGTACCGGTGCAGTTTCTATCAGTTCGGCGGCGGCCGAATTGGCTCAAATGAAGGGTCAGCATTTAGCAAGCAGCAAAATTGCGATTATTGGTGCTGGCAAAATGTCGCGGCTTTTGGTGCAGCATTTGCTCTCAAAAGGAGCTAGCAATATTTCGATCGTCAACCGCTCTGTGCGTGGCGCCCTGGAGTTGGCAGGTCAGTTTAAAGATGCTGAATTGCACTTGTATCAGCTCTCGGAAATGATGCAGGTAATTGCCAGTTCAGACTTGGTTTTTACCAGTACGGCAGCTACTGAGCCACTGTTGAATAAAGCTAAATTGGAAGCGGTTTTAGACCCGAATCGCCCTTTGATGTTGGTGGATATTTCTGTGCCACGCAACATTGACTCGGATGCGAACGAACTCGCTAATGTGCGATCGTTTAATGTGGACGACTTGAAAGCAGTGGTAGCTCAAAATCACGAAAGCCGTCGCAAAATGGCACTGGAAGCTCAGGGCTTGCTGGAACAGGAAGTAGAGGCTTTTGATCTCTGGTGGCGCAGTCTGGAAACTGTTCCTACTATTAGCAGTTTGCGGGATAAGATAGAATTGATTCGGGAACAAGAGTTAGAAAAAGCTTTATCGCGTCTGGGTTCGGAATTTTCGGAGAAACATCAAGATGTGATTGAATCTTTAACAAGGGGGATTGTGAATAAGATTTTGCACGATCCGATGGTACAGTTGCGCGCTCAGCAGGATATTGAGGCGCGCCGGCAAGCGATGCAAACTTTGCAAACACTGTTTAATTTGGATGTGGATGTCAATCAGCAGTACAGCTAGTTGGTTTTTCGATTCAAATTTCGATTCAAATCCGGTTAATTGCACGTTATATTTGTAGGGACACGGCATTTGTCCATTGGTGTAAACGTAAGTCTAAAATCCTTTGTATATCTTGTTTGTCGCCGAGTCTAGATCTCCCCTAGCCCCCCTTAACAAGGGGGGGACAAGAGCGCTCAAAGTCCCCCTTTTTAAGGTGGATTTAGGGGGATCTAGACTTTGCTAGAAGCGAGATTTCTCATGAATTTTAGTCTTAAGTTGACACCTATGGGCATTGCTGTGTCCCTATTTGTAGCTCATTCTTATGACTTTAAGAAGGCGAATTTCTCAATTAATTTTACTGATTGTAGGGCTGTGGTTAGTTTTTGAGTTTTCCTCCCGGATTGCGGCAGAAATTCTCTGGTTTCAGGAAGTTGGATATCTTCAGGTTTTTCTGTTAAAGCTGAAAACTCAAGGGTTGCTGGGGGCGATCGCAATTGCTGTTTCTTCTGCCTTTTTGCTGGGAAATTTGGCTTTAGCCCGCCGCCTGCAACATCCCGCAGAGGAAATGAAATCGCCGGTTGCGGGGGCGCTATTCGCTTCACTCAGGGCGAACAAAACCGCGAAGAATTACGAATTACCTGTTGCTAAATCCCCAATAACTTTTTCCTGGCTGCTGTTGGCGATATTCGGATTGACTTCGATCGCAACTTTGACAGTAATTCACTGCGGGCTGTTAGCTGCAAACAGCCTCACCTATTTCGGTATAGCTGGCAATTTACCTCTACCGCCCGTACAGTTGGGAATTGAGTCAATCCAGCAAATAGCACGGCAGCTATTTTCTCACTGGTGGCAGTTGGGCTTGCTGCTGGGGACAATGTTAGCTGTGGTAATTAAGCCTGATTTTTGGCTACGGGCGATCGCCATTTTTCTCAGTTTGGCGATCGGGCTTATTGCCGCCAGTCGCTGGACAAATGTTTTGCAATATTTTCACCCTACTAATTTTAACACAACCGACCCTCTTTTTAATCAAAATATTAGCTTTTATGTATTTATTTTGCCAATCTTTGATTTGCTAGGCTTCTGGGTGACAGTTGTATTTTTGTACAGTTTAGTATCTTGTGCTTTAACATATTTACTGTCGGCAAATAGCCTGAGTCAAGGGATATTTTTGGGGTTTTCTCGATCGCAGCAGCGGCACTTGTACGGGTTGGGTGCAGCTTTAATGCTAGCCGTTGCATTCCGCTACTGGTTGGGGCGCTACGCATTGCTGTATTCGCGGGGAGACGTTACTTACGGGGCGAATTATGCTGACGTGACAGTGCGGTTGCCCTGGTATGGCTTTTTGAGTATTTTGGCGGGGGCGATCGCACTTTTGATGCTGTGCCAGGTTTACCCATTCACAATAAAAAATGAACTCATAAAAAAAACTATTTTAGCGTGGCTAAGTTTAAGTTTTTTGGGAACTTTTCTGCTACCAACACTTGTGCAGCAACTCCTGGTTAAACCCAACGAACTAGCACGAGAACAGCCGTACATTCAGCACAGCATTGCCTTTACTCAAGAAGCCTTTGGCCTCAAACAAATTGAAATAAAAACTTTCGATCCCGCCGGAAAACTCACTTATGCCGACTTAGAAAAAAATAAACTTACTATTAGCAACATCCGGCTGTGGGACAAGCTGCCGCTGCTGCAAACCAACCGACAGTTACAGCAAATCAGACCCTATTATACCTTTCCGGATGCGGATATCGAGCGCTACACAATCAAAAATGAAAAAGCAAAAAAGGGAGATTCTGAAAGCCAACAAGTGTTTCTGGCAGCGCGGGAATTAGATTACACAGCAGTTGCCCCCGAAGCTCAAACTTGGGTGAACAAACACCTGGTTTACACTCACGGTTACGGCTTTACTCTTTCTCCGGTAAATACAGTCGGTGTCGGCGGTTTACCAGATTATTTTGTCAAAGATATTGGGGTTGCAGCCCAGAAAGGAGAGACTGCTTTGGAAATAACGAGCGATCGAATTCGGGCCAGTATTCCGATCGGCTACCCGCGAATTTACTACGGGGAAATCACCGATACAGACGCCATGACGCCCACCAAAGTCAAAGAATTCGACTATCCCAGCGGCGAAGACAATGTTTACAATACTTACAGCGGTAGGGGCGGAATTGCGATCGGTTCTATGTGGCGGCGCTGGCTGTTTGCTAATTATCTCAAAAATTGGCAAATGGCACTGACGCGCAATTTTACGCCAGAAACTAAATTGCTCTACCGCCGAAATATTAATAAAAGAGTCCGGGCGATCGCTCCTTTTTTGCGCTACGATTCCGACCCGTATTTAGTAGCAGCAAACGCCAATCTTAGCAATGATGATATAGAAAAAGAAAAAGATGAAAATGGCAACAAGATTAAACCTTCACCCTCGGCTACTGAGAAATCTCCCAACTATCTTTACTGGATTATCGATGCCTATACAGCGAGCGATCGCTATCCGTATTCTGACCCCGGAAATCATGAGTTTAACTACATCCGCAACTCCGTTAAAGTAGTGATTGATGCTTACAACGGGTCGGTTGACTTCTACGTTGCCTATCCCTCCGATCCGATTATTAACAGTTGGATTGCTATCTTTCCCGGACTCTTCAAACCCCTTGACAAAATGCCTCCCGCTCTCCGAAAACATATCCGGTATCCAGTAGATTTGTTGAGCATTCAATCAGAACGCTTGCTAACTTATCATATGGAAGACCCGCAAGTATTTTACAATCGGGAGGATTTGTGGCGAGTTCCCAATGAAATTTATGGCAGCGAACAGCAGCCCGTAGCACCGTATTATTTGATTACGAAACTGCCAACGGAAACAGCAGAAGAATTTATTTTGCTGCTCCCATTTACACCAGTAAGTCGCAACAATTTAATTGCTTGGATTGCAGGGCGATCGGATGGTAGCGAGTACGGAAAATTGCTACTGTATCTGTTTCCCAAACAGCGATTAGTTTACGGCCCGGAACAAATAGAAGCTTTAATTAACCAAGATCCGGTTATTTCCGAACAAATATCTCTCTGGAATCGCGAGGGTTCAAAAGCAATTCAAGGAAACTTATTAGTAATTCCCATTGAACAATCTTTACTGTATGTGGAACCTCTTTATTTAGAAGCCGAGCGCAATAGTTTACCAACTTTAATCAGAGTTATTGCTGCCTACCAAAACCGCATCGTCATGGCAGAAAATCTTGACGCGGCACTCAAGGCACTTTTTCAGCAACAATCTACCAATAAACCCGCAATTATTCGACCCGTAGAAGTTACAGCCCCGGCTTTGAATTGAGAGGCGATATATATGTGTAGGGAAACGGCATTGCCGTGTCCGGCAGAGAAATCGGCAACTTACTGTAGATAATAGGCGATATGTGTAGGGAAACAGCATTGCCGTGTCCAGCCCAGGAATCTACAACTTAAGTAGTTAAGCAAAATTAATTACATAATTTTCTCCAAATTCTTTAAGTATTTTTTCCACACATGAAACAAGAGCTGGCCAGCTAGAATAGGCATTTATTTCGATCCATTCATATTTGATAAACCGCTACAGAATCTCAATTAAATTCAATTCTGGTGAATAAGTCGGTAGTTCAAAGATATGTAGACCGCGTTCTTTCCATTCTTCAAGTCGGTCGTAGATGAAATTGCTAGTATGAATAGAAGCTCTATCGACTACAATAAATGTTGGTCGTTCGACCACAGGAAAAAAACTATCTATACAGGCAGAAATTACATCAGAATTGAGGGTCGGAGTGGAAACATAGGCGTTAAGATTATTTTTTATCTTCATGATTCCCAAGACCTTTAAACGCTGACTATGCCGACTGTTGATCGATAAATATTCACCGATATTTTGCCAAGCATAAGGAACAAAAGGAATCAGACAAAATCCTGTTTCATCTAAATAGTATAAATCAATCTCACCTATATCTTCTAGTCTTTGTAATTATGATACTTGTGCTAGTTTTTCCTTGTATTCTATGGGGTCTGGCTCTCCTCCAACACCTCGCCGCAGAGGATGCCAACTCATGGAAAATGATTTAAGTATTCTCTTAATTGTTTCCGTGCTTATAGTAATATCCCATTCTTGTTGGATTTTTTGTACTGCTTGCTTTAATTGTCTTGGCTCGGATTTTACCCAGTCTCTTATTTGAGCTAATTGTGTACAATCAAATGTTTGTTTTCTACCGCGACCTGGCTTATTATATAGTCCGAGCATTCCCTCGGACTCCCATCGATTCAACCAGTTATACATAGTCTTATGACTAATTTTAAATATTTTCTTCAATTGTTGATTTTTGACACCTTGTGAAACCCCGATTAAAAAATGTGTTCTTTGACGCACTTGATGATGTCTACTTTAACGATAAATTCGGATTAGTAATTTAAATGAAAGGGGATTAACATCTCTCAGTAAAAAGATACACAAAATCTCTCCGAACAACTAAATAGTCTTATTGTATCATAATTTTTCTTTGTGTAATTGATTTTGCTTAACTACTTACTGTAGATGATAGGCGATATAGAAATCCTAAATGATTATACTCGTTACCAGGAAGAGCCTGGTAACGCATACCCGCAAGCTCTGCCTCCATAGTCTCCGCTGAGGCTCTTCCTCGCTTACATCGATTCCCAGGCAGAACCTGGGAACCAGTTAACCAGTTATTGAAACTGATGCGAGGATTGCTATAGTTCGGAAATGTTTAGTTATATCCCCATGCGCATTATAATTACTGTGGCTACATGGTCACCTAAATTTCAAAATCGCCCTTTCATGATTCTGATTCAGCTAACTGAAGAAAACTGTTGAGACGCAGACTCAGCAGGTAATGTTTTGCAAGTTCGGAGTGTAACTACTGAGCGATTTGTCAGATGTATCGGAAAAGTTTCTAAAACGGTTGTCCAAGAATTAGTAATAAACTTAATTATCTGTGTTGATTATTGTCCATAAAATCAGGAATGTCGATCGCCCGAATTAGCTTTCTGAACATAAAACACACAAGAGGGTAGTCACTAGGTTGGGTTGCACGGAATTCAGGTCAACAGTGGCCACCCATCATCTAGTGGCGTTTCCTCCCTCAACCCAAATCTACCAAACTTACCCAACTATCCGCCCACTTCTAGCTTCAAAATTTACTATTCCGCAGGATGTTGATTTATTCCCACGGATCTGGTTTTTTTTGTGACACAATAGATTCTAGTATCGATCTATGTGAGGATTGTTCATGGCTCGTTTTAATCAAATCCTTGTCCTTAGCGCCATCAGCCTTCTAGCTTTAGCTGGTTGCGACAGCGCGAAGGAAGCTTCCACTCCGAAAACTTCACCCGCCCCGGTTCCTGCTGCTACTGCTGTTAAAACTGAGAAAGCAGCATCCCAGGGAAACTATGCAGAATTGAGTGGCGTGGTTTCCAGTACCAAAGCAGCAGTTCAGGCTGGAAACTTTGCCAAAGCCAAAACGGAATTTGGCACATTCGAGAATTCCTGGAAGAAGGTTGAAGACGGCATCAAAGCTAAAGCTCCCAAAAGCTACGATGCAGTTGAAGAAACCGCCGAAAAAGTGACGGATGAACTCAAAAAGTCTCAGCCAAGTAAAGACCAAGTGCTGACTCAATTGCAGTCGCTTGAAAAGACTATCAGTAGCATTCCTAAGTCCTAAATGTCAGTGGTGAGTGCTTGATTCTAAAGTCTCAGACGCAGAAACCGAGTTTTTTAACCCCCGTAATTGGTTCAAACCTTGAATAAAAGTTAAAATATCCGGTTTCTGTGCGTCGGAGGGCGTAAGTCCTGTGAGAGTAACTGCGATCGCAGTTACTCAGCAACAAGCACTCAACACTCGCTCCTTATATACCCTCAGTATTCCCAAACTTTCAACCACTATGAAGAGAGCATTTCGCAAGTACCACCGCATTCTAGGCCTTATTGTTGCTTTGCCGATCGCGCTGACTGTTTTGACTGGAATGGTGATCACAATTTTCCGAGAGTGGCCGCTGGGTATAAAAACTTCATCGAGATTTTTGTTGAAAATTCATACAGGTGAAATCTTTCACCTGCAAGCAATTTACCCGATTTTGAACGGCTTGGGAATGATAGGCTTGTTAGTGACTGGTTTAAGTATGTCGGGTGTGTTTGGTCGGAAAAAGCAGCCCACCTCCAACGATTAAAACCACAGAGGTGAGGAACTGTGGTTTTAATCGTTGGACTTGCTAGAATCAGGAACGCTCTCACCTTTGAGAGTCGTGATAAAATATGTAGGTAACCCAGAAATATAACAACGCTGAAGGGTAAAAATCCCATGAAACCAATTATTATTAATAATATAGAAAAAGTCGTGTCAAAAAAATTGCGACTTCTGTCGAGAGAAAAACAAGAAGAAGTGCTCGATTTTGTCCAATTCCTCTTGTACAAATCACAACCGACAAAGCAGTTTAGCATAAGTTCAAAATCTAGCACTTCGCCAACAGAAACACTGCCTATCAGGCGCTGGCTACTCAAATTACTACAGACAAAGGCGTTGAGCGTATGTTCAGCATCTAGCACTTCGCCAACAGAAACACCACCTCTCAATCGCTCGCTACAAGACGGCGAAGACAATTTAATTTACCCAGCTATTACTCGCAGTCATGATGCTTTTTTGAAAGGTTACGCACCCGAAGACGAAGGACTTTATGACGACTATTGAACCTGGTGATTTTGGGGTGGCAAATATTCCTTTTACAAACGGCGCAGACTCTAAAAAACCCCCCATACTTTTGGTATGGTTGGATGGCGAGGATGTGGTAGCAGCAGTCGTCACCTCTGTCAAACCCCGCAGCCAAACAGATGTATTTCTTAATGATTGGTCTGTCAGCGGTTTGCGCGTTGCTTCAACAGTGCGTTTGTCTAGATTAGATTGTTTGGACAAGTCTTTGTTGCTAGGGAAGAAAATCTGGCAAATTTCTCAAGCAGATGCAGCAGCAGTGAAACAAGTCTGGGAGTTGTACGTTAAGCCTCAATTTTAATGATAATTCGATCGCCCGTATTTTCTTCATCAACTTAGCGATCGCCCCTCAACTCCCCCCTCCCATCCCCCAACAGCCCAACAATACTTAATAAAAAGTTTATAAAACTTACCATGTTCGCATAGATTAGAGTTATCCTAGAAAATCCAGCAATCCTGCAAAGCGTCAACCTTCTCGTCACTTATCCAGTGGTTCGATGACTCAAACCCAAAGCACTAAGACCGCCACCCCAACTGCAATTTATTCCTTGACAATTGCTCCCGCCTGTGTATTGCGAGGTCGATCGGCCCTCGCACAAGCCGGAGATGCGATCGCCCGTTTCGGAAAGCGGCCGCTAATCGTCGGCGGCAGCAACTCCCTCGCCGCCGCCCAACCGTACCTGCAACCAAT
Source organism: Microcoleus sp. Pol11C3 (assembly GCF_036701485.1). Taxonomy (NCBI): domain Bacteria; kingdom Bacillati; phylum Cyanobacteriota; class Cyanophyceae; order Oscillatoriales; family Microcoleaceae; genus Microcoleus; species Microcoleus sp. Pol11C3. Next base: position 18,469 of record NZ_JAUBQW010000034.1, read on the forward strand.
CCTCGAACAGCAGCAGTTAAAATCCGCCGAAACAGCATACGGCAAGGATTGCAGCGAAACCAGCCTCGAAACCCTCCGCGAAGCAGCCCAAACCCATCAAGCCGACTTCATCATCGGAGTTGGCGGCGGCAAAGCCTTAGACGCAGCCAAACTCCTCGCCCATCAGTGCAAAATCCCGATCGTCACAATACCCACATCAGCAGCCACCTGTGCCGCTTGGACAGCCCTTTCTAACATTTATTCAGAACAAGGTGCATTCCAATACGATGTCACCTTAGCCAGATGTCCAGACTTATTAATACTCGACTACGGCTTAATTCAAACCGCACCACAGCGGACATTAGTAGCAGGAATTGGAGATGCGATCGCCAAATGGTACGAAGCATCAGTCAGCAGCGGACACTCCGAACAAACCCTGATAATTTCCGCCGTTCAACAAGCTAGAATACTGCGCGATATATTATTCCAAAAATCAGCCGCCGCCCTCAAAGAACCCGGTAGCGAAACCTGGCAAGAAGTCACAGATGCAGCCGTATTGCTAGCAGGAGTAATCGGCGGAATTGGCGGTGCCCAATGTCGCACCGTCGCTGCCCACGCCGTCCACAACGGTCTAACTCATCTATTAGCAAGTCACGGCACATTGCACGGCGAAAAAGTTGCCTACGGCATTTTAGTACAACTACGACTAGAAGAAATGCTGCAAAACAATCAACTCGCCGCTAGCGCCAGACAGCAACTGCTAAAATTCTATGCCGAGATTGGATTGCCCCAAACTTTAGACAACCTCGGACTCGGAGACATTACCATCACAGAATTGCAGCGCGCCACCGACATAGCCTGCAATCCTAATTCCGACATCCACAGACTGCCTTTTAAAGTCGTTCCCCAACAATTAATGGCAGCCATGGTTTCTACCACCGCACCTGTGGGAGAATTAAAGATTAAGAATTAAAACAGTTTGTAGTAAGGACTAAAGTCCTGAAAAGGCTGTGCTAGCAAGGACGAAAGTCCTTACTACAAACCAGGAAAACTGACAACTGACAAAAAATAAATGACCTTGGATTGGATTACCCCTGCTGACAGGTTGCAAAAACTACCGCCCTACGTATTTGCCCGTCTCGACGAACTCAAAGCCCGCGCCCGCGAACAAGGACTCGATTTAATAGACTTAGGAATGGGAAACCCTGACGGTGCCACTCCTCAACCAGTAGTAGAAGCCGCAGTCGCAGCCATCCAAAATCCTGCCAATCACGGCTATCCACCCTTTGAAGGAACTGCCAGTTTCCGCCGCACCATTACTAAATGGTACAGCCGCCGCTACAATGTTGAACTCGATCCAGAAAGCGAAGCATTGCCTCTGTTGGGTTCTAAAGAAGGTTTAGCACATTTTGCGATCGCCTATATCAATCCAGGGGACTTAATATTAGTGCCCAGTCCCGCTTATCCCGTATTATTTCGCGGCCCGATTATCGCTGGTGCAAAAGTTCACAACATCATCCTCAAACCAGAAAATGACTGGGTAATTGATTTAGCCGACATTCCCGACAGCGTAGCCGAACAAGCCAAAATACTATATTTCAATTATCCCAGTAATCCGACTGGAGCAACTGCACCCCGCGAATTTTACAAAGATATTGTGGCTTTCGCACACAAACATCAAATTTTGCTGGTTCATGACTTGTGTTATGCGGAATTAGCCTTTGACGGCTATCAACCGACAAGTTTATTAGAAATTCCCGGCGGTAAAGAAATCGGCGTCGAATTTCACACCATGTCCAAAACCTACAATATGGCCGGCTGGCGCGTCGGTTTTGTAGTAGGAAATAGCAAGATTATTCAAGGTTTGCGGACATTAAAAACTAACCTAGATTACGGTATATTTTCCGCTTTGCAAACAGCAGCAGAAACAGCACTGCAATTGCCGGACAGTTACTTGCACGAAGTGCAGAATCGTTACAGAACTCGCCGGGATTTCATGGTGGAAGGATTGGCAGAGTTAGGATGGAATATTCCCAAACCTCTGGCTGCAATGTATCTTTGGGTTCCCTGCACTCGCGGCATGAGTTCGACTGATTTTGCTCTGAATGTTTTGCAGCAAACTGGTGTTGTGGTGACTCCTGGCAATGCTTTTGGGCCGGGCGGCGAAGGATATGTGAGAATTAGTTTGATTGCAGATTGCGATCGACTTGGAGAAGCATTGCGGCGTTTGAAACAAGCAAATATTCGATATTAGTCAGTAGTCATTAGTCAGTAGTTCTTGGTTATTTGTGGGTTGTTAGTTGTTAGTTGTTATTGGTTACTTGTTGGTGATAATAACCAATAATCAACTGACAAATGACAAATGACAAATAACTATAACGTTTGAATTTGCTCGATCACCCAGTCAAAAGTTTTTAGAACTTGCTTGAGGGCCGATTCGTCTTGCAAAGTAAACAAAGCCAGACTCGGCGACCTTCTCTCACCCGGTTCTATAGGTAGCGACAGACCGATCGAACTCAGCTTACTTCTCAATTCCAGCCAATTTTGTTCCACATTAAACGGTGGCTGGGAACCATAATTATGAGCAGAAATCTCCATTCTGCCAGCAATATCTACAGTGAATAACTGATAGGGTTTTCTTCCCTTGTGAGGCAATTGAGCTGCGAAACCGCCGTAGGCGTCCCCCGTTCCCCACTGAATTTGAATTTCGGGTTCTTGACTTTTTGCCCACAAGTAAATTGCTTTTGCCATTTGCGCCTCGTCCGCGCCTCGTCTAGCTTTGATTTCCGCAAAAAATGAAGATTCATCCCAGCGCCTTCTTTCGCGCGTTGCGCTGGATTTTTTCTGCTGTGCTTCGGCGGTCTGACCGATCACTCTGGGAACCAGCGTTTTTAAACCATCTTCACTTACATACTGCTTAATTTCCAGGGCCAAAACTTCAACCGGGTCCATTTGTTCGTTAAGAAATTCAACCACTCGGCGCATTTCAGCGGAAATCTCGTCAGCTACAAACACTAAGCGAACTTTACCCGCTTGCAAATTAGTTTTAACCTTCTGCCAAAATCTGTCTTCATTAGCATCTGCACCGAGAAACTCTTCAAAAACCTGTTCTGGATCGCGACCCCGATCGCGACAATTAGCTTCAAACAGAGCAATAATTGAATCTATGGGCCAGTAAAACAACGCATTAGCAGCATAGTCGATCGACTGACCCAAAACTTTTTGCCGCAGTTCGGCATTAGGAGTTCGCCGGACATCCACGAAAGTAGGAACGGCATTTTGGTCGAGAAACAAATGATCCAGCGACCACTGCACCGCTGTTTCCTCATCGCTGGGTGCAGCTTCCCGCGAAATTAACAGCCACCTGCGCGCCGTCGCCCGATCGATTTGGTCTCCCGCGATCAAATTAGGATAAGTTACTAGCAAGTCTTGTAACTGGTCTTCCGAGTCGTAGGGCTGTTCCATCATTTCTACCAGCCTGTCGTCGTCCTGAATCAAATAAATCCCTCCAGCCATGCAAGTCCACCTACTCAATTTGAGATTTTTATTGTTTGAACTGTTAACTGTTGACTGTTAACTGTTGACTGTTGACTGTTGACTGTTAACACACTTAGGACTAAGGCCAACTGTCACACTCCAATCAACTTGTAGGGTGCGTCAGGCGAAGTTCTAGAACGATTATCGAGGGTTTCGGGATCTGACGCACCTTACTATATATGCCAGTTGCGTAAGGCCTGATATTAATTAGCAATAAAGCCAGTAAATACTTGCTGTGCCGGCCCGGTCATGTAAATCCGCCCAGAAACTTCAGCCCATTCGATTTCCAAAACGCCGCCAGGGAGCTCAACCGCAGTTGCCCGATCGCACTTCCCTACCAACACTCCAGCTACCACAGCAGCACAAGCACCAGTCCCACAAGCTAGAGTAACACCCGCGCCTCTTTCCCACACCCGCATTTTTACATAGTCCCGTCGTATCACTTGAATAAATTCGGTATTGGTACGCTGCGGGAATGCTTTGTTGTGCTCGAATTGAGGCCCGACAGTTTCTAAAGCAACAGCCGCAACATCCTCTACAAAAGTAATGCAGTGAGGATTGCCCATACTGACACAGGTAACAGACCAAGATTTATCAGCAACTTCGATCGGCACATCTATAACTTTGGCATCCGATGCGGTCAAAGTTGTCGGAATTTCCGCAGCCAGCAGCCGGGGAACTCCCATATCCACCTTAACCTGACCGTCCGATCGCAATTCCGGGGTAATCACACCCGCCAGAGTGTGGATGCGGTACTGAGTTTTCGCCTCTGACCCTTCCAAATCGGCGATAAACTTAGCCAAACAGCGAATCCCGTTGCCGCACATTTCCGGTTCCGAACCGTCGGAGTTAAAAATCCGCATGGTATAGTCAGTCTCGTTTTGCCCTGGAAGAGCAAATATCACGCCGTCTGCGCCAATCCCGAAATGTCGATCGCACCAATCCACAGCTTGTTCTGGTGTAATCGCCGGTTCTGACGAGTGGCGGTTGTCAATCAGAATAAAATCATTTCCCAGTCCCTGATACTTCGCAAACTCGATCGCCATAAAAACAAACCTCTTTTGGTTAAAACTCATTAGATAATTTGATCACCAAATTACCAATTTCCCACTATTATAAAACTTTATGCAATTTATAGTCCTTTCTAGTCCAATATAGCCTTTCTCAGGTTTCTGGAGGTACAATAACAGCAGTGGGTAAACAATTCCCCAAGTCTGGCTCGTCAACTTGCTCAAAGGCAATCTTTATGACTTCCGATAACCCTTTATAAGTTCTCACGCCCAAGTACGGAGAATGCTTTTAACCGGAGATAAGAGATTTTAACGTTGGTGAGAAGTCAGGATAATAGGTATGTAAAAATATTAAATGTACCCGGTTTTTTTTAAAAAGTTTTTCTATTTATTCTCCTTGATAAATGCCCGAGTTTTCTATTAATAGACAAGCACCTTTTCCTATAACATGGACGAGTTTTTTAATCTTAAAAACTTCTAAATTAATGCCATCTATAGCAATCCTAAATGATTATACTCGTTACCAGGATCGGCCTGGTAACGCATATCCGGAGACTCTGCCTCCATAGTCTGGGCCGAGGCAGAGCAAGAGTGACATCGGTTCCCAGGAAGAGCCGGGAACCAGTTAACCAGTTATTGAAACTGATGCGAGGATTGCTATATTGAGCCTACTAAATTCACGGATATTAAAACTTGTTTGACGGATATTGCTCCCAATATCGATACATTTCTACCTCGCATATTCAGTTTTAGCCCGTGAGTTTTTGAACCTTTTAACGCTCAGGCATATAACGTAACCATAGCCTGATTCAGCCCGGACTCATCAATAAAGATTAAGTCTTGTACCTTCAGCTTGTTAACTTGCTTCCAGAAATCAGATCGCAGGTTTTGAAGTCTTTGACTGCCTTTACCCGCCGGAAAGAGCGTTTTTTTTTGAAAGTCATGTCCAAGCGTTGTGTCATTCTTCCCATTGTCGCTCGGCTGATAGTGACACCGATTTTTTCTAGGAGTAACTTACCAGAAAGAATTGGTTTAAAGCCCCAAGCCTGATCGGGAGAAATTAAAAGAAGACTATTCATTACTCCAATCCTCTTCCTTCCAGGTAGAGGTAGCTATCAACTGTCAACTGTCAACTGTCAACTGAAAAAGTTATTCGAGAGTCGCATCGTTATTTGTCTCAATTAATTCGGCTATTATAGCAATCCTAAATCATTTTCAATAACTGGTTCCCAGGCTCTTGGCCTGGGAAACCCATGTCACTCTTGCTCTGCCTCGCCGGAGATAATGGAGGCTCTTCCTCCGGATCTGCGTTACCAGGCTCTTCCTCGTAACGAGTAGTCCCACAAATCATTTAGGATTGCTATAGCAGGCTTGGCAGACACCCACTTGCTCGCAGCTCACACAGACGCTACGATTATGGTCGTCCAAATTGGGCAAACAGACCGAGCGCAAGTTCGCAAAGTTTTAGAAGAATTAAAAATTTCTGGAGCTTCCGTCTTGGGAATAGTTGCTAATAGCTGCAAAAACACCGGTCACAGCTACCGCCAGCGCCCGGTCGTTTTAGACACGCTCTACGACCAAAAACTATCCGCTTTAGGTACGAAAAATCCTAATTAGACAAATGTTGATGCAGGCGGGCGAGCGCCGCCGTCCTCCACGGGAAAAATACAACCAAGCTATACCCTGATTTTTGGATAATAGTACCATTTGAGAAAGAAAATGATAGACTAACGGACATAGCCTCCTGTGTCAACCGAGATTGCGCGGATCTTTGAATTTTGCGGTAATTACTCACAAAATGATTGAGAAATCACCAAAAGTGGGTAAACTACATTTAGCAGAGCGCAATCTCAATCAGGAAAAGACACCTTTGAAGGTGAACGTTAGTGTAAACGTTAATGAGAACGTTTCAACCCAGAAACTTGGTAGGGATTATTCTATGAGTACAGTTATGGTTGTTGATGATAGCGTCACTCTGCGGGAGATGATCGCCGACTTGCTCAAAGGTAGAGGACTCAACGTCACGGTAGCGAGTGATGGCGTAGAAGCTCTAGAGCAAATCAAGGCTAACCGCCCAGATTTAGTGGTTCTGGATATCGTGATGCCCCGGATGAACGGCTACGAAGTCTGTCGCCGACTCAAAAGCGACCCTAAAACCCAAAATTTGCCGGTGGTAATGTGTTCGAGCAAAAGCGAAGAGTTCGATCGCTACTGGGGAATGAAACAAGGAGCCGACGCTTACATCGCCAAGCCATTTCACCCACAGGAATTAGTCGGCACTATTAAGCAATTGCTGCGAGGTTGAGGTTGAGGAATAGGGACAGGAAAAAAATTGTCTTGAGCGCTGATTATTTCTGCTCCCGCAGCCTCTCTAAACTACTCGATTGACAATAGTCCAAACATCCCCGTCCGATCGCACGTAGGGAACAGAAATACTTTTAAAGCCCGTAATAAAAGGCTTGTAATAAACCTGCCAGTAGCTGGGACTAATTTGGTCGGCGATAGCTTTGAGTCCCTTCACTTCCGCCGCCAGTTCCGCCGCCAGTTCATTAATCCGTTCCGCGTGTCCGTGAGCGAGCACTCTTCCTTCTTCAACTTGCTCCTCCATCGGAGTGATTCTTTGCAACTTTACCGACTGCTGCTGTTTCTGACTCAGTTGAGCAGACAGAGCGGCGATCGCATCATCTATACCCTTGACTTCTGCCGACACTTGTGCTGTTTCCCTCGCGTGACGCCGATAAGCATCGGCGATCGCTTGGGGCGAATCACCGGCTGGGACAGCATCGGCAATACTAAGCTGCTGGCGTTCCAGGCGCAATTCCTCTATTTGAGAGTAAATGGCCTCTATATCTGTCTGAAGTTTGTCCACCTAATTACCGTGTGGTTGTTGGATATTTTAGCATAGTAACACAAACCCCTCACCTAATCGGCATAGAAATTGCATATTTTCGGCAGGCTAGAAGCAAGGCCTCACAAGAAGAAGTTGAAGCGTTTTAAAAATACAAATTTTTATGTTTCTCAGTTGAGCGATTTTCGTCGATATCCAGTCGGGTTTATCAGCTCGTGTCCGGTAAAATCAGTATTATAGATTGGTAGTGAGGAATGCAAGTACGAGCTAGTTTTACGAGGATTAAAGTCGTCACTACAAACACAATTCCCAATTTCAATTACCAATTATCAATTATTAATTGAATTTTTTAATTTGTTAGCCATTGCTGCCTCAACTTGACTATAGTCTCTACCAACACATCGGGTTGCACAGGTTTAGACAGATGTCTGTCAAAACCCGCAGCAAAAGCACGATTGCGGTCTTCATCCCTAGCATAAGCCGTCAAAGCGATCGCCCAAAATTTCCCTGTCTGAGTGTTCAAAGAACGCAGCCTTCGTAGCAGCGAATAGCCGTCTTCCTCCGGCATTCCGATATCGCTCACCAAAACATCCGGCCCAAACTGTGAAGCCAGCTCAAACGCCTCAGCAGCAGACGATGCAGCCCTAACAGTGGCCCCGGAATCTGCCAAGACAAACCTCATAAATTCCCGCGAATCAACCTCGTCATCAACCAGCAAAACCTTAACTCCCAGTAAATTACCAGCGCCCGCCAAAACCTGCACTTCCTCGTCGGGGATCGAATTTACCTGCATCGAAGGGAGACGGAAAGTAAAAGTCGATCCCATATCCAGTCCCGGACTCTGGGCCCAAACCGTGCCGCCGTGGAGTTCCACCAACTGCCGGACGATCGCCAGACCCAGCCCCAAACCGCTATAATTGCGAGTAATCGTAGCATCCGCTTGGCGGAAAGACTCAAACACGTAAGGCAAAAAATTCGCAGCCACCCCAATTCCCGTGTCGGTAACAGCCAGCTCAACCTGCGAATCAACTCTCGAAAGCCGGATTTCAACTCGCCCCCCGCGCGGCGTAAACTTAATCGCATTCGTCAGCAAATTCCAAATCACTTGCTGCAAGCGGCCGGAGTCTCCTGATACCCAAAATTTCGGATTTAACTGAGATTTAGGATTGCCAAAAACCTCGCCTGGTTCGGAAAATTCAGCAGTCTCCAAGCCCAAATCTACAATTCCAAACCGCAAATCAATCGACTTAGCATCGGCGGCCAACCGCACCGTATTCACCGCTCCTTCCACCAGAGAAATCAGATTTACCGCACAAGGATTCAAAGTCAACTTGCCGCGAATAATTCTCGAAATATCCAGCAAATCATCAATCAATTGAGTTTGCAATTTAGCATTTCGCTCAATAGTGGACAAAGCCCGCCCAGTAGCAGCCGGAGTGAAATTGCGTTGCTGCAGCAGTTGCGCCCAGCCCAAAATCGCGTTTAAGGGCGATCGCAGCTCGTGAGAAAGAGTTGCCAAAAACTCATCTTTCATGCGATTTGCCTGCTGAGATTCCTCGTAAAGTCGGGCATTGTCGATCGCCCCCGACACCGCCTGAGCCAACTGCATTAAAATAGTTTCATCATCTTCGGCAAACTCCCCCTCAGACTTGTCAGACAACTGAATCAATCCCAGATTTCTGCCGTCCCGAGTCGTCAGCGGTACAGCCAGCCAGCCCCGCATCGGCGGGTGCTTCCCCGCCGCCTTGCCGAACTTCCGCCATGCCGGGTGAGCCTCTAACTCGGTTTGAGTCATCCGCATCGCCTGTTGGTGCTGGCAAACTTGCTGGTAAATGCCCGTACCGTCTGGCTCTTCGCAGTAATCTTGCCACGCGGCGTATTTTTCTGACATGGAAAACTTGCTAATTCCCGCATCCCAGGTGGCGGCAGGGTCGAGGTTGACCGCTACCTGGTGGACTTCGAGAATTTGGCGGGCGCTATCTGCTGCTAACTGAAGTATTTCTCCTACCGACAGTGTGGAGTTGATGGCAACTGACGTGGAGGTTAACTTTTGCAGGCGCCGTAAATACGACTGCTCGCGGATCAAGGCGCGCGAGCGATCGTATTCTAACTGTTTGCGATCCGTAATGTCGATCGCCACGCCGAACAGCCGAAGGGGTGTACCCGATGCGTCAAAAACCATCCGCCCTTTGTCGTGAAGCCAAATCACTGAGCCGTCGGGTCGCACTTTGCGGTATTCCGACTCGTAAACTCCCGTACCCCTGAGTGCTGCATCCAAATCTGCCAAAAAGCTTTCCCGGTCTTCTGGATGCACCGCATTCTTTTTTTGCTCAAAAGTACCGCAGGTGCTATCTGGGCCCAAACCCATCTGTGTTTCGGCATTGGACGAACGGCGGACTTCCCCCGATGCCACATCCCAGGTAAAAGCGATCATGTTAGCTGCTTCTAGAGCAAAGCGCAAATTTTCCTCGCTTTCTTGCACCCGCGCGATCGATAATTTGCGCTCGGTAATCTCCCAAACCACGCCGCTCGATCGCACCGATTTACCCGTATCATCATCAAAAAACTTGCCCCTACTCGCGATCCAGTGCAAGCTGCCGTCGGGCCAAATGACTCTAAATTCGTATTGGTATTCTATTTTGTTTTCTAAAGCAAAGGCAACAGCCCGGGCGATCGAGCTCTGGTCATCCGGGTGTATGCAGGCAAAAAACGCTTCGTAAGTTCCTGCAAAACTGCCTTTTTCCAACCCCAATAACAGTTCGTGTCCCTCAGACCAAACGACCTCGCCATTTAATAAATTCCAATCCCAAGTTCCCATTTTCGAGGCTTCGATCGCCAACCTCAGCCTTTCCTCCGAAATTGCCAACTGCGCCGACGTTTTCGCGTAGTTCTCGCGCAACTGCTGTTTTTTCAAGCTTTCGCCCACGGCCCCGGCCAGCCGCTTTAAGTGCCGCCCTTTGAATACGTAATCGCTCAAACCGGCTTTCATAGCTTCGACTGCCACTTGTTCGCTACCGCTGTCCGTACACATAATTACCGGACAATTTGGGTAGCGGCTTTGAACTTTGTGGAGAATAGTTAATCCGTCGCTCCAGTGCAGTTGGTAGTCGGTAATTACTATGTCAAAACCCCCGGCGCTCAGGATTTGTTCGAGAGTTTGGATATCAATCACCGATTTAATTTCTAAATCGGGAAAAGTTTTCCTCAGTTCTCGATCTATCATCAGGCGATCGTTCGGGTTGTCGTCGATTAACAGAATTGACAGCATTGGGCTTTTACTTTTTGTAGGGGCGCAAACATTCTTTAATTTAAGAATATGTTATTAAGCAATCTCGATAATTTGAATATTTACTTGGCTGGTTAATTAGGCTTGCACATAAGTAGATTGTATTTGCTTGTATTTTATTATATTTTACAGCTTGTAATATCCTTAACCAGCATCTTAGGGTCTGCCCACAAAAAAAATAATTAAGTTGTTGTAGAACAGGTCAGACAGCCTGATCTGGCGGGAACGGTGCCAGAGCTCAGTTAACTCTCAGTATACTACTTGTTTATTATGTGTTGTGGTGTGAGGAAGCGGGTTAATTGATTCTTTCAGCTACAGCAGAATATTGCTGTTAAAAACCTCTTCCCTGGAACCTCATCTGTAAAATCCATTGCCGAGTTTCCTTCTTCAACAATCGCACTTTCGCAATTTTACCCAAAATCGGGTACCGCTTCCCACAGTCGATTTCAGCCCGATCGCACCGCCCATCAGATCGACTCCTTTCTTCGCTATCGCCAGCCCGATTCCCGTCCCTGGATACACTTCTTGACCGTGCAGGCGATCGAACAACCCAAAAATCCTTTCTTGAAATTTTTCGGCAATACCAATGCCGTTGTCTTCTACCCAAAGATATATATATTCATCCTCAGCTTCTGCATAAACTCGCACCTGGGGAGCTATCCCCGGCTGCACGAATTTAATAGCATTGGAGAGCAAGTTAGCCAAGACTTGCAGCAGCGTAGAAGGATGTGCCAACATCGCAGGTAGCGGTTCGACAACCGTTATCCGAGCTTGTTTTTGGGCAATTTCTGCCTCTAGTTGCGCGATCGATCGAGCTACAATTAAATCAAGAGAGACTGCTTTTAGCGGCAAGTTAGCTTTGCTGAGGCGGCTGTACTCTAGCAAATTTTCGATTAAAGTATTCATCAGACTGGCAGCGTCCGCAATCCGGTACAAGTAATCTTGTGCGGTAGCATCCAAGTCCCTAACTTTATCTTTGAGCAACATTTCAGCAAAAAACGAAATTCCCCGCAGAGGAGCGCGCAAGTCGTGAGAAACTGAATAGGTAAACGATTCGAGCTGTGCGTTAACTTCTTCTAACTCAGCAGTACGCTCTCTCACCCGATCTTCCAAAGTTTCATTAAATTCGCGCAAAGCAAGTTCAGCCTGCTTGAGTTCGGTAATATCTTCCACCACTCCCTCAATGGTACTTTCACCTTCTGCGCTGTAGAGATATTGAGTAAACCGAATCCATTTTACTCGACCGTCTGCCAAAGGAAATGTAATTTCGAGATTTTGAGAGCGAGACTCCCCTGAATCTAGCGGTTGCAAAAACAATTGCTGCCGATAGATGCCTTGGACATCTGCTAAATTGCTGGCATTAAACAAGTGCAAAAAAGCTTGATTGCTTTCCAAAAGCTTTCCCTCGGAAGTCGCTCGAAAAACTCCGACATTTAAGCGTTCTAGCAGAGAATTAAGTTGATTTTCCAGTCGGGCGACTCGTTTCCAGGCGGCCACTCTATCGAGTACGCCGCGAACCGCAACGCAAAGGCGGACGTAGTGCTTCGGCGACTTGATAATATAGTCGTCCAATCCGGATTTCATCGCCTCTACAGCAATTTCTTCGTTGCCAGTATTCGTAAACATTACAATCGGGCATTCTGGATAACGGGCTTTGATAGTTTTAAGCACATCTATACCGTTCGTCCAGCGTAGTTGGTAGTCGGTAATTACCAGATGGAATCCGCCTCGATTCAGTGCTTCCCCGAATAATCTATCGTCGCCAATTTCCGTTATTTGCAATTGCGAGAATTGCCGCTCTAACTCGCGTTTGACGAGCAGGCGATCCGTTGGGTTATCGTCAATTACCAGAATGTGTACCACTTTAACTATTGATAATTTGGCTCTCAGATAAACTGCGGATCGATCGCTTATAAAAATGTTGGAGATCGCCCCTTTAAGATGATAGAGGACGGGCTTCCTGACTAGAAACTTAATTTCCTCGTTACCAGGAAGAGTCTGGTAACGAGGAAACGAGGAATAAAAACCGGGGAACCGCCACTACAAACCCGAAAATTCTCTAGGTTCCGGCAGTTCGGTATAGTTGAGCCAATACTCGCTAAAACTCTGCATCATTTCCAATAGAGAAGCAAACCCGATGGGTTTAACCAAATAAGAATTCACCCCTAAATCGTAAGCTCGCTTGACATCAAGTGTTTGCCTAGAAGAAGTAAGCATAACCACCGGCAAGCGTTTGAGTTCCGGCTGCTGCTTCAGCCAAACCAGAACCTCGTGACCGGATCGCCTAGGCAATTTCAAATCTAGTAAAATTATCGCAGGTAAAGGATAGCGATCGCGATCGCTGTACTCTCCGTCACCATTTAAATAAAAAACCGCTGCATCTCCATCTCGGACAATTTGCAGCGAAGTATTAGCAAAATTCTCATTCCGAAAAGCCCGCTGCATCAACAAAATATCAACGGGGTTATCTTCCACCAGCAAAATCGTCTGCGTTTGGGTCATGCTTCCTCAGTTGTATCCAAAATCGACTGCCTTGTCCTACTTGAGATTCCACTCCAACTTGACCGCCCATGCGATCGACTCCTTTTTTTACAATAGCTAATCCTATACCAGTTCCGGGGTAAGATTCGATACCGTGCAGCCGTTCAAAAACCCGAAAAATGCGTTTTTGATGTTCCGGAGCAATACCGATGCCGTTGTCTTCTACCCACAGACGGATGATGCAGACTGGCAATAGGCAACTGGCCATCAGTAACTGGGAATGTTCCCACTGTCCCACAGTTCTCCTTTCCAATTCTCCCGCTGTATCGCTGTCAGTCTCTCCCTCTTGAGGCAGCTCAAGTTCCTCAGCCCATATCTGCACTTGGGGTGGTGTGCCTTCCACAAATTTTATAGCATTCGTGAGCAGATTGGCGATTACTTGCACTAAAGTAACGCGGTGGGCAATTACCGCAGGCAAGGGCGATCGAACACTGATTTGAGCGTGCCTGGATTTAGCGTCAGCTTTTAGCATAGCAATTGCCTCGGCAACAACAGATTCTAAATCTAAAACTTGCAGCGATAAATCAGTGCGACTCAGGCGGCTGTAAGCTAGCAAATCTTGGATTAATTCTTCTAGTTGTTGCCCAGAATTAACAATTTGCTGGGCGTATTCTTGACCAAGTTCGTCGAGGATGTCACGGTAATCTTCTAATAAAGCTTCAGCCAATCCCTGCATTCCCCGCAGGGGAGCACGCAAATCGTGGGCAACGGTATAGGCGAAAGCTTCTAATTCTTCGTTAGCTGCTTGAAGTTGATTGGTACGGAGTTCCACTCGCCGTTCTAAGGTAGCGTTGAGCATCCGAATTTCTGCTTCTGCTTGTTTGCGCGCAGTTACGTCAATGGCGGTACTAATTACTAAACTTCTGCCGTCGGAAAGCTTGCCTAAAGGTGCGGAAAAAAAGTCCCAAACTCGGCTTTCGCCGCTGGCTGTGGCAATCATATATTCGCCTTCAGAAATGCGGGCGTTTAATTGGTGCAGCCGATCAATATCTGCTTGCACTAGGGATTGGCGGCTGTGGTAAGCTTTTTCTGTCCAATCTTCAATTGTGGAAATTTCTGAGTATTCGTAGCCTGAGAGTTCAGTCCAAGCATAGTTAATTTGCAAAACTTCTCCGTTTTCAGCGTGCAGCATAATTGGCAGCGGTGCGTTGAGAATGGCGAGGCGGAAACGTTCTTCGGTTAATTGTAGGGAGTGGCGATCGTTTTCTAGCTGTTCTAACAGTTGATTTTGCTTGATTTCGGCATGATCGCGCAAAGTTCGATCGCGCTTCACCAAATAGTAAACCAACAGCATCAACAGGAAATTTACTAAAGCGGCAACGGTAAAAGTCAGGATTGTCAAATTAGCACTCGCTTGAGATTCTCGGGCGCGCTGCTGCAATAGCTGAGTTTCTTCGGCAGTCATGGCGGCTATCTGCTGCCGAATGCTGCCCATTATTTGCCTTCCCCTACCGGATTTTACTTCCCGCAGGGCTGCTTCTAAGTTTTGTCGGCGTCGCAGATTGATGGTTTTTTCAAGTTGGCCTAATTTAGAGTCGATCGCAATTTTCAAGTCGCGAATGCGCTGTTGCTGCCGATTATTGTCAGCGGTTAGCTGCTGCAATCCGACTACTTGCTCGTTGATGCGGGCGATCGCGCTGTGATACGGTTCTAAATACCGTTCTTCTCCCGTCAGCAAATAACCGCGCTGTCCGGTTTCAGCATCTTTTAAGGTAGAAAGCGTGGCTTCGAGTTCGGTTAAAACTTGGTGAGTATGGCTCACCCAGCGTTCGTTTTCGACTAACTTGAGAGTATTGCGGTAGGAAGTTGCCGCATTTAAAATCAGCAGCGCCACGGCCATTCCGATACCTACGGTAATTTGGGGAGTCAGCGATTGTTTCATGAAATGATCGGCACGCGAGTCCTGCTTTTTTCTTTATTTTAGCGGGATTCAGACTAAGCGAATTTGTGGCGCCCGCTGGCCGGCGGGCAAAGCCTATAAATTTAAGGCTCAAATGTGCGATCGATCTTGTTCCTATTTTAGTGTAGATATTCCTGCTATCCCCTTAAGTAACCAGAGGCAAGAAATCGCTCTCTTGCCTCTCGTGATTCAGGCAGGCCCCACACAATCTAGGATGGTTAACAAAGCTTTATTCACCATGTTTTGTTGCATCGATTATCCTGCTTTCACAGTTTCAAATCGCGGCGCAAAGAAAAGAGTTTTTACCTATTGACTTAAGTTGATTTTTGGGGTATATTTTAGATAATGGAAGTGGTGAGATAAATTTAAATTTTGCCAATATTTCCATTATTAAATAATACCTTGTCAAGCGGCCAGTGTCAAGCTTTTTCCCCAAAAAAAAAGGCGGATTTTTCATGATTTGTGAAAAAAATAATTTTGGGATGCAGGGGAGAAATTGCTAGGGAAACTAACCGCAGATAAAGGCAGGTTAACGCGGATAATTTTCAGCATCAAGAGGGAATGAAGAGTAATTGGAGTTGATACTCTGTTGAGGATTTAGACGATCGCACTGCACTGAGAAAATTATGATTCCGAGTGCAGTGCCGAAACAATATAATAATTAGACAACAGCAGCCGCTTTCATCGCGAAAATGCGATCGATCGCATCTTCAACAACCTTATCAGGCGTAGAAGCACCAGAAGTCACGCCGACTACAATTTTACCATCCGGTAGCCAACCTTCAGCTACCTCCAAATCTGCCCCCAAAGGCTTGTGTTCGATCCGATTTCCCGGTAAAATACGCTCCGCACAATCAATGTGATAAGAAGGAACAGTTTTGTCGATCGCAATTTCCTGCAAATGCGTAGTATTAGAAGAATTAAAACCCCCAATCACCAGCATCAAATCTAACTTTTCCTCAACCAAACTCAACATAGCATCTTGGCGTTCCTGAGTCGCATCGCAGATAGTATTAAAACTCTGAAAATGCTCGTTCAAATTCTCAGGTCCAAACTTCCGCATCATCGTTTTTTCAAACAACTTGCCAATATTCTCTGTCTCAGTTTTGAGCATAGTAGTTTGGTTAGCAATACCCACACTTTCCAAATCAACATCTGGGTCAAAACCAGCCGAATAAGCCTTGCTAAATTTAGCAATAAACTCATCGCGGTCGCCCCCATGCAAAATATAATTGCTGACATATTCAGCTTCCTGCAAATTCAGCACAATCAAATACTTATCAGCAAAAGAACTCGTAGCAACAGTTTCCTCATGCTTGTATTGACCGTGAATAATCGAAGTATAATTCCTCTTCTTGTGCTTCTCAACAGTATTCCAAACCTTAGAAACCCAAGGACAAGTAGTATCAACAATCTTGCAGCCCTTCTCATTAAGCAACTGCATTTCTTGGACGCTCGCCCCAAAAGCTGGTAAAATTACCACATCGCCGCTATCGACAACCGAAAAATCTTTCTGTCCCTTCTCAACAGAAATAAAACCAACTTCCATATCCCGCAAATGCTGATTTACAGAGGGATTGTGAATAATCTCATTAGTAATCCAAATTCGTTCGGTTGGGAAATGCTGGCGAGTCTCGTAAGCAATAGCTACAGCGCGTTCCACCCCCCAGCAAAAGCCAAAAGCCTCAGCCAGCCGGATCGTGACTGCGCCGCGTTCCAGCCTGTAATTATTGTCGCGAATTTGCTGGATCAGACTGCTTTGATAAGCCGTCTGCATCACGCCAGCTACCTCAGCTTCGTGTCCGAAACCCTTGCGGTGGTAGTTTTCAGACTGTTGGAGCGATCGTTTAAAAGCTTTAGTATCCATGCGGTATCGAGTTGAAATCTAGGTTAATTACCTTTGATTTTAGAACCATTGGAGAATTCCTATCTCAAATTTGAAAACCCCGCCTGCAACAACGGCAAAACGGGGCTACACAAGTATTTTTGACTCTGACTGCAAATCCTAGCTTCAAACCTTCTTCGGCGCCAAATCCGGCAAAGAAACCCGGTTTATTAGAAAAATCTGCTTGGGAGCCGATAAATCTACAAAGAAACCGGGTTTCACAGGCTTGAGTGCGTCAGTCTTAGGATATTTTCAAACCTTCTTCGGCGCAAAAGGAGAACTGGATTCAAACGAACTGAAACCGCCGGCAAAATCCTCACCGTAAGCTTCTTCCCCATGCTGGCCGATATCCAAACCTTGGTCTTCAGCAGATGACGGCACTCGCAGTTCCATAAACTGCCCTAAAATTTTCAGGATCACAAAAGTGCCCACAGCCGCAAACAGGTAAGTAGCTAGAACGCCTACCAACTGGGTGCCGATTAGCCCCGGATTCCCGGCAAACAGCCCGTCATTTCCGGCAGCGTTAACGGCTTTAGTCGCAAACACACCTGTCAGAATCGCGCCCACAGTCCCGCCGACGCCGTGAATCGGGAAGGTATCCAAAGAGTCGTCAAATCCCAGCTTAGCCCGGAAACTAACGGCGAAGAAGCAGGCAACCGAAGTGATCGATCCGATCAAAAGCGCTCCCACTGGAAGCACGAATCCAGCCGCAGGTGTGATGCCCACCAATCCCGCTAGGAAACCGCTAGCAATTCCCACTGCTGTCGGTTTGCCTCTGAGTACCCATTCGATAATTGTCCAAGTTAAACCGCCGGCTGCTGTAGCAATCATTGTGGTGACAAAAGCCACTGTTGCTAAAGAACCAGATCCCAAAGCACTACCGCCGTTGAAACCAAACCAGCCAAACCACAGCAGCCCAATTCCCAGCAAGACGTAGGGTACGTTGTGGGGGGTGTGGGGCTTGTTCAAGTGGTCTTTGCGGGGCCCGATTACCCACGCTGCGACAACTGCAGAAACGCCGGAACTGATGTGCACGACTGTGCCGCCGGCAAAGTCTAAAGCTCCGATCGCCCCCAGCCAGCCTTTACCCCAAACCCAGTGGGCTAAAGGAGAGTAGATGAAGGTAGACCACAGCAGCACGAACCAGAAATAGGTTTTAAATGTTACCCGTTCGACGATCGCCCCGGAAATCAAGGCTGGAGTGATGATGGCGAACATCATCTGGTACACCATGAAGACTTGGTGGGGTATTGTGGGTGCGTAGCCGATCGGATCTGGTTTGTCCGCCGTGACGTTGTTCAAGAACATCCAGTCGAAACCGCCGATGAAGGTTTCGATCCCTTGGGCAAACCCTTTATCATTGAGGTTGCTGGGCGTGACATCAAAAGCCAAACTATAACCCCACAGCGTCCAGGTGACGCCGATCAGTCCCATCATGACTAAGCTCATCATCATGGTGTTGAGGACGTTGCGCGATCGCACCAGTCCCCCGTAGAAAAAGGCCAGCCCCGGTGTCATCAGCAATACCAGTGCTGAGGAGACCAACATCCAGGCCGTATCGCCACTGTCGATCGGATTCGGCGGCGCCACAGCAGCAGCCGCAGCATCAGCAGCTTGAGCTAAGGCATTGTCCGTCAGCGGTACGCTTAACAGCCACAGTGCGATGATGCCGATCGTTAAACTTTTTTTGATCACGTTAGTTGTACCTTCTCATACTCAGCAATTTTCAGGGAAGACCGAGCCGATTTTAGATGCGAGGATTTTAGATGCAATAGTTCTTTGGTTTTAAGTCCCTGTTTTAGCGGAACAAATCTTCAATAGATAATTCCCCAATCCTCAACCCCCGACTTGGTATAGCCGGACTCATCTCAATTCATCAACTATCTATCCAATGGTCTATGCCTTCTGGATTGCACCATTTGTACAAACAGAAATTCTGTATCACACTATACTAAATAGCTAACTATCATATTTCTTAATCTATAGGTCGCTACTTGACATAGCCCGTGACACCAGAGTGTTTGGGGAGGGCGAGTGGAGGAGAGGGGGAGATTTTTGAGTTGGGGAGAGTGGGAGGCGGAGAGTGGGACGAGGAGAGGGGGAGATTTGGGGAGAATAGGACTTCCTCGTTCATCTTTTTTCTAACTAATGACTAATAACTAATGACTAATTTTTCAACTGCATCTGATCGAACAGTTGCAGGGCCGATCGCCAAACCAGATAACCTTGATCGTTAAGGTGCAAGCCGTCTGTGCTGAGTTCGGTTGGCAAATTGCCGTCAGCATCCGCAAACAGCGGGTACAAATCCAGATACAAAACATTTTCAGAACTAGCAATATCTTTGAGTCGCCGATTTATTGCCCGAATCCGACTGTTAGGAATCGCCAACAGCCGATCGCGATTTTCCCAAGTAGCTTGTTCGCCACTGTGCGGCAAAATCGACTGCACAACCACTTGTGCTTGGGGGTGAGCCCACCGCAAATCGCGAATAATCTGCCGCTGGTTGTCCAAAATCCCTTCGTCGCTGGCCCCCCGCAACAAATCGTTAATCCCGATCATCACAAACACCGTATCCGGAACAGTTCGATCGAACAACTGCAACCGCTTCAGCAAACCCACGGAAGTCTCCCCCGAAATCCCTTGATTCAGCCAAATTCGATCGACCGGTAACAGCTTCGTCGGAAACCACATACTCAGAGAATCCCCAGCCAAAACAGTCAGTCTGGAGGGTCGATTCGCCGCGGCCGCCTCAGCTTCCCGACCCAACTGCGTCACCCACTGCTGGTAAGTCCATTTATGTCGCGGTCCTGGAACGGGCACGTCTAGCACTGGCTTTGCAGAGGTAGCCGGTTGGTCAATTTGTTCCTGGGCGCCTTCTGCTATCACCGCAACACTCGCCCGGAAGCTTTCTGCCCAGTTGTGTCCCCGCAGCAGTAATTGAGCCACTGTGAATATCAGTACCCCATTCGTCACCAAAGATAGCAAAGCCCAAACCGGAACAGCTTTCGATCGGCTAACTTCCATCCCTAAGAGGGATTTATGAGTTCTACTTCTGCTACCTCCGCCAAACTTCTCCATAAACTCAAGCTATTTGCAGGCCTCACACCGAATAATTTGCACTGATTGCTGCATCAAATTTTACCGCTCAATTAAAGCCTCAATTCTTGTAAGAATCCAGCACTGTGCTGTGTTGGGCAAGGGCGGCGATGCAGAACTTTGCTTTTTAGCACTACTTTACCATAAAAAATCTGCCTACCAAACTTTCTGGCACCGCAATCGGATTTGTCAAAGCTGCAGCACTGCACAAAAATATATCTAAAAGTGATCGAACTTACTCAGTTCTGATGCTAAAATCCAAAAATGAAAAAATTAACTATAACTGAAGCAGCCAAAATTAAAGGTGTGAGCGCTTCCACCTTACGCAGGTGGGAAGCCGAAGGCAAGCTAATACCGGAACGCACGGCTAACGGTCACAGACGGTATGACCTAGCTCATCTTCTCGGCTTAAAACCCAACGGCGCTTTAACCATAGCTTACGCTCGGGTTAGCAGCCACGACCAAAAAGATGATTTAGACAGACAAAAACAAGTTTTGGAATTGTTTTGTGCATCTCACGGCTGGCAATTCCAAATCATTGATGATGTGGGTTCTGGGGTTAATTACAGTAAGGGGGGTTTACAGCATCTAATTCGGGCGATCGCAGACAATCAAGTAGAAAGGTTGGTATTAACTCACAAAGACAGACTGCTGAGATTTGGTTGGGAACTAATTTTTAATTTGTGCGAACACTTTGGGACAGAGGTAGTGATTATAAATCAAACCGAAAATACTAGCTGTGACGAGGATTTAGTTAAAGATATACTAGAAATAATCACTGTTGTCTCCGCCCGCCTTGATGGCAGCAGGAATCCCAAGAACAAACGCGTCGTTGAAGAACTTAAAGCAATTGCCGGTAAACTCTAATCAATACACCAGCTTGCAAAGTTCATTAGTTACAGATTCTAAATTACCAATTACCAATTATCGGCGCACATCTCATGCAATCGAAAACTAAAAATAAAATTATGCCCGCGTTCGCATTGAAGATTGAAACGCGAGCACAACGATAGACAGCCATAAGTAGGCGGATTTCACATTGTGGTTTTTCTGAATAAAGGCGTGAATTAGCTGATAAGTAGTTGGACACAATTAATTACCCCAAATACCGCCTAAAAACCTTGCCTATTCAAAAGTCTTGATGTAATTAATTCTGTCCGGTTACTTAAATAGCTAATCTAGGACACGAAAGCTGAATTGGTCGATCGAGCGCACACTCTACAGTTTTGTAGTCCTCCCCCCAGAACCCCCAGCATAACCGCCGTAGCCACCCTCAATTCTGTTGTCCAAGCTCGTTTCCTTCACAAACCCGTTGTAAGCTTCCATCCCGTGTTCGCCGATATCCAAACCTTCAGCCTCCTCTAAAGCAGAAACGCGGATACCCAACAAAGCTTTGAGTGCCAGCCAAAAAATCGTACTCAGCAGCACGGTCATCCCGCCTACAGAGATAATGCCGACCAACTGCGCCCAGAGTTGACCGAAACCTCCGCCCACAAGCAATCCCGCTTTCGGGAAGGCGTCGGTATAAATTCCCGTTCCAGGCCCGTCCGCAAACAAGCCAACTGCCAGAGTTCCCCAGATGCCGCAGACTAAGTGAACTGAAGTTGCCCCTACAGGGTCGTCAATTTTCAAGTTGTCGAAGAAAGTTACCGCGAAAACTACCAGGATACCGGCGATCGTGCCGATAATGGCAGAGTTGGGTACGTTGATCCAAGCGCAGCCCGCTGTTATCGCGACTAAGCCGGCGAGGATGCCGTTGATAATCATCGAAAGGTCGGGTTTGCCCAGGTACAGCCAAGCAGTAATGGTTGCAGCAACTCCCCCGAAGGCACCGGCAGTGTTGGTGGTGATCGCAATGTGGGCGATCGCATTTGCATCGACTGCCATTGTCGAACCGGGATTGAACCCGAACCAGCCCAACCACAGAATCAAACAGCCCAGGGTGGCAATGCTCATATTGTGTCCCGGCATCGCCACAGTATCGCCGTCGCGGTACTTGCCGATTCGCGGCCCCAAAAATGCCGCTCCCATCAAAGCCGCCCAACCGCCTACCGAGTGAACCACTGTCGAACCGGCAAAATCCCGGAAGCCTGCGTCTGCCAGCCAGCCGCCGCCCCAAATCCAGTGTCCGGTAATTGGGTAAGCAATGCCTACTAGCAGCAAGCTGAAAATTAAGAAGTCAAGGAATTTAACTCGCTCTGCAACTGCTCCAGAAACGATCGTGGCAGCAGTTCCGGCAAAAACTAATTGGAAAAAGAATTTAGCGTTTAGAGGCACTCCCGTCCAGTTTAATGCGCTGAAAATGCCTTGATAAGCGTCTCCTGTGGCGGGGCTGTTGTCCGCTACATTCCACAGAAAAAATCCGCCACTGCTGCCGATAAAACCGTTGCCGTTGCTGAACATTAATGCAAAGCCGATCGCCCAAAATGCGATCGTAGAAAGCGCAAAAACAATCAAGTTTTTTGACAACACGTTAACGGCATTTTTCTGACGGCAAAAACCGGTTTCCAACATACCGAAACCGGCGTTCATAAAGAACACTAGCATCGCCGCCACCATGACCCACATGGTATCCATGCCCACTTTAAGGCTTGCTAATTGTTCCTCGGTGGTCGGCCTGGGAGGGGTTTGGGCTACCGCCGCATATCCCCAAACCAAGACGATGATTGCTGCTATTGGTATGCAGGCTTGCCAACTGGGACTGAGGCGGGCGATCGTCCTTTGTAATTTTTTGAACCTGTTAACTTTGGTCAAAAAGTTAGCTGCTGGCAAATTTAAAGACTCCCGCCTGACTTGTTTCGACTTTTTCTTTCCGACAGTCATTTTAATCACTTTCACCCTCTTTACGGCTAGTAAGCTCAGCAATATTCGGAAAACTTTCCAATTTTACTACAAAAGTTTAGAGATTATTTATTTAGATTGAGATAGTTTTGATAGCCTAACTCTTCTAGCTGAGTTTGTTTTTTCATGACAGATTCCGACAAAGTTTTGCGGTAATCCAGGACTAGCTCTAGCAACTCTGGCTGGGAAACTGCTAATATCTGAACTGCCAGCAAGCCAGCATTCTTAGCGTTGCCGATCCCCACTGTTGCTACGGGTATCCCGGCTGGCATTTGCACGATCGAGTACAGCGAATCTACCCCTTGTAGGTGGCGGCTCGGTACCGGCACGCCAATTACTGGCAAGGGCGTTAAAGATGCTACCATACCTGGGAGGTGCGCTGCTCCCCCAGCACCTGCGATAATGACTTTCAAGCCTCGTTGGTGCGCGGTTTGGGCGTATTCCACCATGCGATCAGGGGTACGGTGCGCCGAGACGATCGCCACGGAGCAAGCAACACTGAATTCTTCGCAAACTGCGATCGCATCTTTCATGGTTGGCAAATCCGAATCGCTACCCATGATAATTCCAACTGTCGCTTGATTCATAAAATTTTCAGCTTTGAGATTTCAGATAAATGCTAATTTTAAATGATTGCGTTAACTCAAATTTAGATATTTTGTACCAAAACTGACCCTTAAAAGCAATTTGGCCACAAGCCCCCGTCAGAGCAGCCCAGGAGCCAGCAAAAAGTAAAAAGCTCCCCCTCCTGATCGCCAGCCACCGGATTTATCCGTAGCGAATATTAAATCTAAAATCTAAAATCTAAAATCTAAAATCTAAAATCGGATGACTGAAGCCACAACCCCAACTGCCGCCCGCACAGATATTCTCAATGTTCGCCTCCCCGGTTGCAAGGATTTGCAGATGCTTGCTGTTGACGAAACGGGCATCATTCAAGAAGTTTGGCCAATGGACGCCGTATTTAAACGGATTTGTCCTCCCGATTGGCAAGTGCTTGATGTAGCAGGCGATTGGCTTTCTCTAGGCGGTGTTGACTTGCAGATTAACGGCGCCCTCGGTTTTGCTTTTCCCGATTTAGAAAGCAAGCATATTGAAATGTTGCCGAAAATTTGTCAATTTTTGTGGAATCAGGGAGTCGATGCTTTTTTGCCGACTTTGGTTACAACTTCGCTGGACAAGTTTAGGCGATCGCTCTCAACTATAGCTGATTATATCCGCACTGTACAAAACGTTGCTCCTGCAACAATTCAACCCAAAACAGCGGAAATTCTCGGTGTTCACCTCGAAGGCCCTTTTCTCAACCCCCAGAAGCGAGGAGCTCACCCAGTTGAGTTTTTATTACCGCTAACTATAGAAAATGTCAAAAAAGTTTTAGGAGATTGGGGTGATATTGTCAAAATAATTACTTTAGCGCCGGAGTTAGACAGCACTGGCGAAGTCATTCCCTATTTGCAAAGTTTGGGAATTGCCGTCAGTCTCGGACACTCCCAAGCGACGGCAGAGCAAGCCCAACAAGCATTTGAGCGGGGAGCTTCAATGGTAACTCACGCTTTTAATGCGATGCCGAGTTTGCACCACCGAGAACCGGGTTTGTTGGGAGCGGCGATTGTTTATCCGGGCGTAAAATGCGGTTTAATTGCTGACGGGAAGCACGTTTCTCCGACAATGATTGATTTTTTGCTACGCGCTGGTAGGTATCAAAAAGGCGTTTTTTTAGTGAGCGATGCTTTGGCTCCTTTGGGTTTGCCTGACGGTGTTTATCCTTGGGATTCCCGACAAATTGAAGTCAGAAAAGGTACAGCTTGGGTAAGATTAGATTACCACTCGGCCCTGGAATCTGCTACTTTGGCGGGTACAACTCTGCCACTGTTGGCGGGAGTTCAGAATTTGGTGGAGTGGGGGATTTGCGATGCCGAAAGTGCGATCGCCCTGGCAACTGAATCTCCGAGAAGGGCGATCGGAATTTCGGGAATTATTGGCAAATCTGCCACTCAATTGTTGCGCTGGAATTTAAATGCGGCGACAAAGGAATTGACTTGGCATCGACTCTTTTAGCCTGTTATACCATTTTAGATTAAAGAATTGAAAAAGTGGGAATCGGCGAACTGGTATTGCCCGATTGATTTGAGATTTGAGATGTGCCGTTTTCATCAAATATCTCAAATCGCCAATCTAAAATCGATGGTTGCAAGTTGCGCGTTTTCGGAACCGGATTGCTATATAATATCTAACCGTTGGCAATAACTCAGCAGCAGGCAGATCGATGAATTTGGTAGACGACAAGACTATAGTTAGACAGTATTTTAACTCGACGGGATTCGATCGCTGGCAGCGAATTTACGGCGACGGCCAAGTCAATAAAGTTCAGCTAGACATCCGCACCGGCCACCAGAAAACGGTGGATACAGTCATCGAATGGCTGCAAGCTGACGGCAATTTACCCGGGCTTTGTGTCTGCGATGCCGGTTGCGGTGTAGGCTCTCTGAGCATTCCTCTGGCTGACGCTGGGGCAATTGTTTGCGCTAGCGATATCTCTGAAAAGATGGTAGCAGAAGCTTACGAGCGATCGACAGCAGTTCCCGGCAAGCTCTACAACATCTCCTTCGCCGCCCAAGATTTGGAAGCTTTAACCGGCAAATTCCACACAGTGATTTGTTTGGATGTGCTAATCCATTATCCTCAAAATAAGGCTGCAGAAATGATTGCTCACCTAAGTTCGATCGCCGAATCGCGACTAATTCTCAGTTTTGCCCCCAA
Organism: Microcoleus sp. Pol11C3; assembly: GCF_036701485.1. Classification (NCBI taxonomy): domain Bacteria; kingdom Bacillati; phylum Cyanobacteriota; class Cyanophyceae; order Oscillatoriales; family Microcoleaceae; genus Microcoleus; species Microcoleus sp. Pol11C3. The sequence goes on from NZ_JAUBQW010000034.1 coordinate 44,152, forward strand.
AACTTTAGCACTCACCGCCCTCAAAAAATTTGGCGAACTTTTCCCCGGCCCGAGCAAAACTACTCGCGCTTACCAGCACCGCGAAGCAGATATTATCAAAATCCTAGAAAGCAACGGCTTTGTTGTTAACAGAACAGCCATGAATAGCACTAGCTTTTACTATTCTCGCTTGCTGGAAGCTGTGCGGAAATAGGTTAAAAATATCTATCTGCAAAAAAGCTAATTTATCATCAGCCTAGGGTGCGCCCCGCGCACCTTACCTTCCCAGAGTTAGGCCAGTGAACATCTCTACTATGCGATTGCTTCGGGGATGCTCGTAATGACAAGTAAGGCACGCACCGCGCACATTCGATATCAACAATTAGATGTTTTTCTCTCCTCCTTCTTCCGACGGACATCGGACTGACATCCGTTACAGAATCCGTTGCCGAACTTCCTTCTTCCCAATTCAATAAATATTATGTATACGCTAATTTTAATTCGCATTTTTATAGCAGCCGCAGCATTATTCGGAGGTTTATCCGTTGCAGGCGGTGCTTTCGCCTCCCACGCTTTGAAAAATCAATTGAGCGATCGAGCTTTAACCATTTTTGAAACCGGCGCCCGCTATCAAATGTACCATGCCCTAGCTCTATTACTCGTCGCTTTACTCTTGAGCCGCGCCCAAGAGTCTCAAACCTTTTTTGCAGTGTCTGGATGGGCTTTTATGGCCGGCACTATCATCTTTTCAGGCAGTTTGTACGCCCTGAGTTTGAGCGACATCAAATGGCTGGGTGCAATTACGCCACTGGGGGGAGTTGCTTTTATTGTTGGTTGGGGATCTTTGGCAGTCGCAGCTTTTAGTTTTAAATAGGCAACTGGTAAATTTTGAAACCATTACCAATTAGCAATTACCTAATTATCAAACACATCCCTGGAAAACATCTCTGTCAAAGTACGCAAGTAAGGTACAAATACCGTTAAATCTTCAGCAGGAAGCCGCTCGCATATTTCCCAAAACAAAATCAGCAGCATATCCTGCACTAACTCCCAACATACATGAAGTTTCGGGTACAACATCACGCAAATTGGAAACAATTCTTGCTGTACCGGGTGAATGCTACCTTCCAAAACGCACCAGCACAAATAGCTTTGAAAAATCTCGACATCCCGGATACCAGAAATTTTTATTTCCCGATCGCTCAAATACCCGCTGCTGCTGCGGTATCCTTGATGCTGTGAACTAGCTCGATCGTACACTGCACTAGCAATCTGAGTCGTGTGCTGCAATAAATGCTGAACAGCTAATAGAGCTTTTGAATTCGGGGGCTGATTCGCCGCAGCCTCGTTAATCTCTCCGTAAGGAATGTGCAGGTAGTCGTCTACAACTTTTAAGTATGGCGCAAATTCCGCTCGCTCTGACTCCGAAAGGCATCCTAACAAAATTTTGCTAGTGTATTGAAACTGCATTGTCACAAATCCCAGCACTAACGAATCTGTCTGTGAGTATTTTCGCCTCACTTTGATAATATCTTTTCCCACCAGCACTGACAAGCGGAAAACAGGTTCTCTATCCGCATAAGCGTCTATTGCTTTCCGATATAAAGTGCGAGTGTCGGCGGCAATTTCTAAAGAATTAATTAAACTAGGAGCGATCGCGTGGCGCTCTATTTGTTTCCCTAAAAGAGCTTCTACTCTACTCCAAGCTATCTCGCTGGCTAATTTCAGGGTATCTGTCAATTTGTCAACGATTGGAGCTCTATTTCCCTCAAAATTAGTTAAATCGAGCCTTGGGAGAATTTGGCGTGGCGCTTGGTTCTCTCGTGTCGCAACTGTACTGTAATATTTTTTTGCCCAGCTAACTGCGAAGGAAGAAACGCTGACACCTTTAGCTTTTGGGAGTTTTTCTGTGTCCAGTCCGGTAATACCTTGGGACGCCTGACTTGCGCCCTGTTGAAGTTGGTCTGCTGCTGGTAAAGATTTTGAAGATATTTGTGAAATACCCGTCATGATAAACCTCGTTTTTTTATTAAGTCGCACCCGGTCGATTCTCCTAATTTTTAACGTTGTTAACTACAATTTTCTGCATTTGTTACGCTGACAGTCATCAGCCATTACGCTTAAAGCTATAAGCCATTTGGCTCGACTGCCTGCATCTTTTATAAGTTGCACGTTAATAACGTTATTTATTGTGCGATCGATCACCATCACCCTGTGATCGCGATCCTAATTTATGTTTTTCACCTATAAAGAGGTCTGTAAATAAATTTAATTTGTCTTAGAAGCTGAGAATTAAAGTCAAGTCTGCCTCAAAAAAACTGATACTTGAAATACTTTATCTTTGTTTTGAAGCGCTTTGGTAGATCGCCCTAATTTCTTAATGAAGCTAGGCTAAAGCACGATGAGCGGTGACTTTTGTTAATTTATTTCCCTAGCTAAATTAGAAATGTATTTTGAGCCTGGCGATTGTTAGGAAACCCTAACAAGTTCAACTATGGGCTTTTATAGAGAAAGAATTAAGTGTGAAATGAGAATCAGATTTATGTGCATTTCGTTAATGCTATTGCCAGCAAGGTTTTTGCGATCAGTTTTTTAGCTTCCCCGTGAAGCGAAGCTATCCCGTAGGGAATCGCCCGCAATAGATCGTCGTCGATTTGATCGGCAACGACCCTTCACAACCGGAATTAGCGACTGACTAGCCCGATCACTCCCACATTTTGCCAACTCTGAGTTTTTTGAGTCCTCTGCCGGAGGCCGAAGCCTGTCTCTACAACGATAGGATTAGGTTGATGCGGGCCCCACGGGCGATCAATCCTCACAAACAGCACGGCCGGTACGTCTTTAAGGCTATGGCTTCGGGTAGGATTAGTAGGACGAGAGGAAGTGGATAAAATGAGCGCTAGCAGCAATTCAACTGAAATTAAGTTCGGAACCGATGGGTGGCGGGGACTGATTGCCCATGACTTTACTTTTGCCAACGTGCGAAAAGTCACCAGGGCGATCGCCAGTTACCTAGAAACCGCTTACACCAAAGACCGCCCAGTTCTAGTCTCCTACGATACCCGCTTTCTGGCAGACGAGTTCGCCCGCACGTCGGCTGAAGTATTGGCAGATTTGGGATGGACTGTGAAAGTGGTCGATCGAGATTGCCCCACACCAGTCATCGCCTACAGCGCCAAGCATCTAAACTCCGCAGGAGCCCTGATGTTCACGGCTTCGCACAATCCCGCACCTTACTGCGGCATCAAATACATCCCCGACTACGCGGGTCCGGCCACCCCGGAAATTACTGATACAATTGTGGCAAATATTGCTGGTGCTTCTGATGCCCCAGCCAAAGGCAGCCACAACGATAAAATCTCCAGTTTTGACCCGAAACCCGAATATCTGAAGTTTCTTTATACTTTGATCGATGTGGAGCGGATTCGCTCTGCGAAATTGAAGGTGAAGTACGACGCTCTCTACTCGACTTCTCGCGGCTATCTCGACGGCGTTTTGGAACACTGCGGCTGCGATGTCGAAAGTTTTCATACCTACCGGGACGTGCTGTTTGGGGGCGGAATGCCCGAACCCAAGGGGGAACAGTTAGTTGAGTTGGTGGAAGCTGTTAAGAAGGATTCGGCGGATTTGGGTTTAGCTACCGATGGCGACAGCGATCGCTTTGGTATTGTTGACGAGTTGGGAAATGTCTTGACTCCAAATACTGTACTGTTGCTGCTGGCGCGTCACTTGGTTAAGAATAAAGGATTGACTGGGGCGATCGTCCGTACAGTCGCAACTACCCACTTGCTGGACAATTTGGCCGCCAAGTACGGTTTAACAATCTACGAAACCGCAGTCGGTTTTAAATACATCGGCGAAAAAATGCGGGAAACTGCCGTACTCATCGGTGGAGAAGAATCTGGCGGTTTGAGCGTTTTGGGTCACATTCCCGAAAAAGACGGGATTTTGGCTGATATGCTAGTTGCTGAGGCGATCGCCTATGAAGGCAAACCGCTTTCTCAGCTAGTCGAAGAAGCCATTAAAGAAGCCGACGGCCCCCTGTACAACAAACGCTTAGACTTGCACCTAGATGACGCCCACAAAGCAGCCGTTTTGGACTCTTTTACCAAGAATCCCCCGACGGAAATAGCGGGTATCGGCGTTAAGGAAATCGGCCGCAAAGACGGGATTAAACTTTATCTTGAAGACGGCGGCTGGGTACTGCTGCGGCCTTCGGGAACCGAACCCCTAATGCGCGTTTACATGGAAACTAATTCTGTGGAAAAAGAAAGCCAAGTTGCCCAACACATGGAAAAGGTAATTTCTCAGTTAGAACCTGTTTAAATTTCTACCTATTCCAAGGGGGGTTTTTCCTCTAGCGCTTGGGATTATTGTGAGGTGCGCCGGGCGCACCTTACGTATTTTTGATAACTCTCACAAAGTTTCTGAACATTAAATCATCCATACTGCTGGGCCAGTTATATATTTGCAATACACTTGGATTTGTTTAAGTTTGGGAAGTGGAAATTTATTTATGTTTGTTAAGTTTTTAATTAATTAAAAAAAATTTTATATTTTTTCCGTCTCTACTTGACTTTTCCCCTAATCTTATTGTACATTATTATATAATGGGGTGTTTACAAAAATAAAAATTTTACACATATTTCAATTATAAAACAAGTATAAGCTGTCAAACATCTAAACTGCATTAACTAAGTTACCTTTATTTTTTATTTTTCGGTTCCATTTCATAATTAGGGCTTGCTGAATAATCGATCGCAAACTATGAATAGGAGCGACCGATATATTCAAACTCAACTAAAGATAA